>NZ_DATJYB010000001.1:0-15226 GCF_035499775.1 Mycobacterium sp.
CGGCGACAACGACACCAGCGGCCACGACTCCGGCCAGTGGATGAGGTCGGGGTTGTACACCGCGAACGGCGACCAGTTCATGATCGGGTCCTGCCACACGATCAGCGTGGTGCACAAGAACATCAGCATCGCCGGGCTACCCGGATTGCGCCGCCAGCCCCTGATGAACACCACCAGCAGCACGATCAGCGCGACGGCGGTGGCAGCATCCAGGAACGTGATGTAGTCCAGTCCGAACATGAACTTGACCGGGCGCGGCCGGCCCTGCACGTTGGGGTTGGCGACGCGGGGGTCCAGTGCGGTGCGGCAGTTCGCGATGAAGAACAGCGCGAACGCCGCCAGGGCGGCGCCGGCGATCCACCCGCCCCACCCGCGCTTACCGCTCCGCGGTGAGGTCGGCTTCGGTTCGGCAGCAACCGGTATGGATTGGTCGGTACTCATATCTCACTCTCCGAAACGATCGACTAAGTGCGAGTTGACGCCGTCGGCATCGAGCGTCCGCGCCACCAGGTAGCCCGCGCCCATCCAGGCCCGTCGGGTCCATTTGCCGAACGACACCCGAGTGCCGGGCGCGCCCGCGGCGGCGGGCATCATCTTGACCCGCTCCAGCGCTTCCTTGACACCGCGCGGACTGAGCGGATGGGCGTCGGTGAACGCCCGGACCAATGTCGCGGCGACGTCGTGGTTGACCGGCGGCACGCAATATTCGGGGCGCCGGCCGCCGTACTTCTTCGCATAGCGATCGAGGAAATCTTGGCCGATGGGATTCGCCTCGTCGTACTGGTCGACCCCGATCCAGCCGATGAACGCGTTCCACATGATCGGGTTCACCCACGCGTTCTGGAACGCCGTGGTGGTGAATCTCGGCGGGTCCCAGTCGACGGCCTGCAGCGCCGGGTTGATGAACACGATGCCGAATCCGAAGCCCAGATGGACGATTGCTTCCGCCTTGGCGTCGTGCAGAGTACGCACGGCTTCATTGATGTCCTGCGCGGTCTGCGCGATCGCGGCTTCGGCGACGATGCGAATACCCTTGCGCCGACACGCGGTTCGCAGATTCTTCAGGTAGCTCTCACCGATCAGGTTCTGCTCGACGAGAACCCCGATTTCGGTGAGCTGACGTTTGGCGACGAGGTCTGCGATGAAGATCGGCTCGTCGGTCATCGACCCCTGCGGGAAGGAGAATGTCCATTCGCCCAACCAGTCGTCGGTACCGGTGACGCTGATGGCCGGGACCTTGAACCGCTGTTCGATCGCCTCGCGGGTGGGCACGCAGTTGTCGGTGATGTGCGGCCCGAATACCACCAGGCAGCCTTCGTCGACGAGTTCACCGAACGCGTCGATGACCTTCTTGACCGATCCCTTGGGCAGCCCCTCCACTTCGCGGTAAATCATCTCCACCGGCCGGTCCATCGCTTTGTGTTCGGCGGCTTCCTCGAATACCAGGTCGAAGCAGCGCGTGAAGTCCGCCTTCATCTCCTCGGGGAACATCGGTGGGAGCGTGAAGTCCATCAGGTAGCCGACCTTGATCGGCTCTGCGCTGCTTTCGTAGGACATCTGACCTCCCTGAGAAGAAACGCGCCGCAACTCACTCGCACGGATCCGCAGCAGACCTAATATTTGTTCCTACGCTAGCGGGGCCGGTATGCAGCGTCAATCGTCAGATCCATCCGTCGCGCCCAGATAGACCTCGATCATCTCGTTGAGCGCCCGCCCCACTGCCACATCGTCAGTGAGCGGTCCGGCGATCGCCGCGCGCGCTGCCTCGCGCATGGACAGCCCCTCCACGGTGAGCCTGCCCGCCGCGATGAGCACCCGCGTCGATGCGACCTCGCGCAGTCCGGCGGTCTCCAAGCGGCGGATGGCCTGCCCGAAGCGCACCAGCTCGGCCGCGGTGGGACGGTCGACGCCAGCCTCGTGCGCAACGATCCCCTCTTCGACATCGGCTGCGGGAAAACCGAATTCGACGGCGACCATGCGCTGACGAGTCGAATCCTTGAGGTCCTTGAGGACGCTTTGATAGCCGGGGTTGTAGGACACCACGAGGCCGAATCCGGGTGCCGCGTCCAGCGTCACACCGAGGCGTTCGATGGGCAGTTGCCGCCGGTAGTCCGCGAGCGGATGCAGCACCACCGTGGTGTCCTGCCGGGCCTCCACCACTTCGTCCAGGTAGCAGATCGCGCCCTCGCGCACCGCCTTTGTCAGCGGACCGTCCACCCACACCGTCTCGTCGCCCCGCAGCAGATACCGGCCGACCAGGTCCGCGGTGGTGAGGTCGTCATGGCAGGCGACGGTGATCAGCGGCCGGCCGAGATCGTGGGCCATGGCCTCGACGAAACGGGTCTTGCCGCAACCCGTCGGCCCCTTGAGGACCAGTGCCAGACCCTGGCGGTAGGCCGCCTTGAAGATGGCCTCTTCGCTGCCGACCGCTTGGTAATAGGGCCGCACGTTCTCTTCCACCTCGGGGGTCGCGCCGTTCCGGTGAGCGAGCACGGACTCGTTGGCCATAACTTCCCTTCTGCCACCGTAGCTTGGAGCCTAGCCGGAACAGATGTTTGTTTCAAGTACGCCGGCCAAGCAGGTATGGACCAGCCGCCGAGGCACCAACTGCATTCTGCGACATGGCATCAGGGCGAAGTTCGCACACTCACGACACGCTGCGGCGGACCTCGGCCGAGCGCAGCGCGGACCGGAATAGCGGCCCGATCACACCGGCGAGTTGATCTGGGCGCGCAATGGTCGCATGTGCGGTACTGCCGAAAACCCGGCGCAGCGATTGCACGTCCGTTCCCGCGCCGATCGTCAGGCATACGCAGCCGGTGCCCCGGCGGCGGGCCTCGGTCAGCGCGCGGCGCGCGTCGGCGGCACCGTAGGCCCGCTCGTATCCGTGGTCGTATGCGAGTCCGTCGGACAGCACCACCAGCAGCCGCCGCGACGTACCTCCGCGTTCCTCCAAGACCGCCGAGCCGTGCCGGATGGCCGCACCGAGACGCGAATAGGCGCCGGGCTCTAGGCTGTTGAGCCGCCGCATGACGCGGGAATCCAGGTGGTCGTCGAATCGTTTGACGGGCACCATGCTCACCGCGCGGCGGCCCTGCGAGTAGTACGCGTAGAGCGCCACGCGGTCGCCCAGGTCGTGCAGTGCGACGGTGAGGTTGGCGACAGCCGCGCGCTGTTGTTCGTGCACCGTCCGTCCGACCGTTCCGGGCTCCGCCGCCGACCCCGATACGTCCAGCAGGAGCAGCACCGACAGGTCCCGCCGGCGCCGCAGGCTGTCGAGGTACACCGTTTCGTCGGGCACCGCCCTGGCCCGCACCTCGACGCGGGCTTCAATCGCCGCGTCGATGTCGATGTCGTCGCCCTGCGACTGGCGGTGGCGACGGTGCAGACCCATGCCGAGTCGTGACAGCGGGCGCCGGACGCCGATGGCGTCGTCGATCGCCGGGGTCGCCGTTGGCTTGATCTGCGGCTCGACCTCGCGCACGGTGCACCACGCGGGCCGGTAACTCCTGCGCCCCACGTCCCATTCCGGATACCGCAGACCGTCGGATTGGGCTTCGTCGTCGTTCACGTCCTCGCTCGACGTTGAGGCCAACGACGACACGGCGCGCAGGCCCCGGATCCCGGAGTTCGTGCGGTGCGTCGGGGTGTCCGCGCCGGGTGGTCCGCCACCGCTACCGGTCTTACGCGCTGACGACAGCATCTTCTTCAGCCACTTGCCGATGAAGCCGCCCCCGCCGACCGGGCTGGTGAACATGTCGGGATCGTCGGAGTCGTCGGCCACGCCATCATCAAGCTCCTGCAGTTCCTGCGCGGCGCGGCGGGGCACATGCTGCGGGTTCGCCTCGTCCTGTTGTTCGGCCTTCCGGGCGGAGGCGGCCACCACCTTGGCCGCACGGATCACGCCGAACCCCGGCGGCGGGTCGTCGATCGCTACCCGTTCGTCGGCGATTCGCAGCGACGCGGTGGGCGAGTCGCTGCGACTGGCGATGTCGCGGTCAGCCAGCGACGCCAAAATGCTCGGTAGCACGCCGGCATTGGCGACCAGTGCGCGGTGAGCCTCGATTGCCAGGTAGCGAGTGGCCAGCCGGGGGTGGCGGACCAGCGGACGCACGACGTCGGGATCCAGGCTGCCGGCCGCGATCAACGACGCCTGCACCGCGATCGCGTCGAGTCTCGGGCGGGCCGGCGCGGACGGATCGACGTAGATGGTCTGGCCGTCCGTCCACGCAGGTTCACCTGGCTGCAGTTGGGCGACCGCCACGGGTCGGCCCGCAAGCGCAGAAGCGAGCATGCCCAGGGCCTGAAGCTGGTCGCCCAGAGCGTCGTCGCCCACGCTCGAACCTCCGCACCTCTTGATCAGAATTGACCAAATATCTGTTCCACCGTAAAGTCCGGTTCGATCCCAGTCAATCGGGAAAAGGACGTCACGCGACCGTGGATGACGAGTTGCGAGACCAGGTCAAGCGGCTGACCGACCGCGCGGAAATCTACGACTGGATGCAGCGCTACGCGCGCGGAATCGATCGGCAAGACCGTGCACTGCTGCGATCGGCCTATCACGACGGCGCCGTCGACGACCACGTCGGATTCGTCGGCGTGGTAGACGACTTCATCGACTGGGCACTCGCGTATCACCGCACCCAGACGCGATACCAGCACTACTTGCTGAACCACACCGTCGACATCGACGGCGACGAAGCCCACGCCGAAACCTATTACCTGTTCATCGGGACCGACCGCGAACCGGCGAACCACATGACCATCTCCGGTGGTCGCTATGTGGATCGGCTGGAGCGGCGCGACGGACGGTGGGCGATCGTCGCTCGCGTTTGCGTCGTGGAATTCATGGATGAATCGCAGTCGCAGCTCACCGAGCAGGCGCGCGCCATGGTCCCGGGGACGCGGACCGCGCGCCACGACACCGCGGACCCCTCTTACGATCGACCGCTGGCGGCGAAGCGGACGGTTGACGCCGAATCTGTTTGACCAAAAATCTGTTCCAACGTAGAGTCCGGCTTGGCCGCAGTCAATCACGTGAGGTCGAATAGAGGACGTGGACTTCTCCTACCCCGCGGAAGTGGAACGCTTTCGCGACGAACTGCGCGCCTGGCTGTCGGCGAATCTGACCGACGAGCTGATCGCGGCCCGTCGGCCTTCCGGCCGCGACGACAAAGCGTTCGACGCGCTGCGCATCTGGAACCGCGCCATGGCCGACGCCGGCTGGGCGGCGGTGTCCTGGCCCGAAGAATACGGCGGTCGCGGTGCGACGGTGCTCGAGCAGCTGGTGTACACCGAGGAGACGACGCGGGCGCGGGCGCCGTTGCCGCTCAACGTCATCGGCATGAACAACATCGCGCCGGCGATCATGCACTACGGCACCGAGCTGCAGAAGAAGACCCTGCTCCCCCGCATGATGCGGGCCGACGACATCTGGTGCCAGGGCATGTCGGAGCCCGAGGCGGGATCCGATCTGGCCGCGCTGCGCACCCGCGCGGTGCGTGACGGCGAAGACTTCGTCGTCAACGGACAGAAGATCTGGACGTCGCTCGGCCACAAGGCCGACTGGTGCCAGCTGTACGTGCGCACCGATCCCGATGCCCCCAAACACCAGGGGATCTCCTGCCTGATCGTCGACATGAAGTTGCTCGGAATCGAGGTGCGCCCGCTGGTCACGCTCAACGGCGACACCGATTTCGCCGAGGTGTTCTTCCACGACGTCCGGGTGCCGGCGGATGCCCTGCTCGGCCCGCTCAACGGCGGCTGGCAGGTGGCCACCACGACGCTGAGCCACGAACGCGCCGGCGCGGCGCGGCTGTACGCCGAGATGCAGGTGCGGCTGGAGGAACTGGTGGCAGACTTCGCCGAGGCGGGTGCCGGTCAAGATCCCGTCACGTTGCGACGACTCGGCGAGATCGCGTTGCGCATCAAGTATCTGGAAGTGCTTTGCCAGCGCTCGATCTCGGCCACGCTGCACGGCGGTTCAGACATGTCTGCTTTCGGGTCCGCGAGCCTGGCCAAGACGGTGTGGGGCGAGATCGGGCAAGACCTGGCCGCGCTGGCCTTCGACGTGCTCGGCACGGGCGGCGAGAACGCACGCTGGGCCGACTACCGCCTGACCTCGCGCTCGCTGACCATCGCGGGCGGCACCACCCAGATCAACAAGAACATCACCGCGCAACGGGTATTGGGGTTGCCGCGCAAATGAACCTCGAGCTGACCGACGAGCAAGTGGCGCTGCGCGACACCGTGCGCCGCTTCCTGGCTGAGAAGGCACCGATTTCCGGGCATGTGCGCGCACTGCTCGACGATCCGTCGGGTGTGGACGACGCCGTGTGGCAAGGCTTGGCCGACCTGGGGACCACGGGGCTGCTGGTGCCGGAAGAATACGGCGGCGCGGGCATGACGATGGTCGAGGCCGGCATCGTCGCCGAGGAACTCGGCGCCGCCCTGCACCCGGGACCGTGGTTGTCGTGCGCGGTCGCCGCGACACGCGCGCTGACGAGGACCGACGCGTCGAACGCGGCCGCCGAGATCCTCACCGGGATTGCCGACGGCACCACGATCGCCACTGTTTCGCTGCCCGAGCTGGGGGAAAAGCCCCTCATTTCGGCACGCAACGGGGGCTTTTGCGTCTGCTCGCCGGCCCTGGCCGTGCCCGACGCCGCCGCAGCCGACGTCCTGCTGATATTCGCTGAATACCCTTCTGGCACTGGGCTTTTCGCTGTGCATACCAACTCCGGCGGCGTGTCGGTGACACCTGAGCGCGGGATCGACCCAACCCGCAAGCAGTCTCGGGTCGCGCTTGACGACGCGGCCGCGCAACTGCTCGCCACACCGTCGTCGGATGACGTTGCGGCAGTTGTCGACGACCTGCTCATCGCCACGGCCGCCGACGCGCTCGGCGCCGCCGGGGCGGTCATGCAACTGGCCGTCGAATACGCCAAGGTGCGACGGCAATTCGGTCAGGTGATCGGATCGTTCCAGGCGATCCAGCACCTGTGCGTCGACATGTACGAGACGGTCGAGCTGGCCCGCAGCGGCGTCATCCACGCGTTGTGGGCCGCAGACCAAGCCCCCGACGAGCGGCACCTGGCCGCGCTACGGGCCAAGGCCTTCGCCGGGCGGCTGGCCACCGTGGGCGATACCGCGATTCAGGTGTTCGGCGGGATCGGCTACACCTGGGAGCACGACGCTCACCTGTACCTCAAGCGGCTGCTGAGCTGGAGCGAATTCCGCGGCGGTCCGGACCGCTATCTCGCCGAACTCGGTGGACGCGTCACGGAAGCGAATAGGTTGACTGCCGGGTAATGGACATCGACTACCTCCTCACCGCTACCCGTTCGGCACGCAAGTCCCTCGACCTGGACGCGCCCGTCGACCTCGCCGACATCGGGGAGTGCCTGCGCGTCGGGTTGCAGGCCGCCAACGGCTCGAATCAGCAGAACTGGCGGTGGCTGGTCGTCACCGACGCCAAGCGGCGGGAAAAGATCGCCGAGCTGTACCGGCAGGCCTATCTGCTGCGGGTCGGCGGGCAGTTGCTCGCGGACCTGATGCCGGCCGGTACGCCGGAGGGCAGGCTGATGTCGTCCACGGAGTGGTTGGTGGAAAACATGGCCAAGGTGCCGGTGCTGGTAATCCCTTGCTATGAGCCGTATCTGCCGCGTATCGACGGCGACGAGTCGTTCCACCTGGCGACGCTGTACGGATCGATTTTCCCGGTGGTGTGGAACTTTCAGTTGGCACTGCACACCCGCGGGTACGGGACCTGCGTCACCACCTTGCACCTGCACTACGAAAACGAGGTTCGCCAACTGCTCGGCATACCGGACAGCTACCTGCAGGGCTGCCTGCTGCCGGTGGGCCGGCTGCGTGCCGGGCACCGATTCCGGCCGGCCCGCCGGCGACCCGTCGACGACGTGGTCGCACTCGACACGTGGGACGGTCCGCCCCTCTAAGATTGGTCTGTCGCCGCCGTCAGCAGCGCATTTTCCACGGTGAGTCTGATAGCCTTTAACAAAGATTTGGTTCACCGAGAGGACAGGTGCATATGGCCAAAGCCGATGCACTGGAACACGCTGGCAGCGCAGCCGACTCCGGGACCCGCCGGACCGAGATTCTGCAGACCGCGGCGTCGCTGATCGCCTCCACCGGATTGCGCACCTCGCTACAGGAAATCGCCGATGCGGCAGGCATTCTCCCGGGCAGCCTGTATCACCACTTCGAATCCAAAGAAGCGATCCTCGTCGAGCTGATCCACCGCTACCAAGACGATCTCAACCGGATCGGGCAAAACGCGCAGGCGAGGCTGGACGAACCCGACGCGCGGCCCCCGGCTGAGAAAATCACCGAACTCGGAATGGCTATCGCCAACTGCGCGGTCGAGCACCGGGCCGCCCTGCAGATGTCGTTCTACGAGGCGCCCAGTGCGGACCCGGAGCTGATGAAGCTCACCCGGCAGCAGCCCAAGGCAATTCAGGAAGCGATGCTGCAGACGCTGCGGGCCGCCAGATGGAGCGGCTACATCAAGCCCGACATCGACCTTCCCGTCCTGGCTGACACCATCTGCCAGTCGATGCTGCGGGTGGGGCTGCACGTCATCCGCGACAAGGCCTCCGCCGACCAAGTGGCCAGCCTGATGTGCCGAATCATCTTGCAGGGGTTGGCAGCCCGCTCGCCTGCCGACACGGCGCTGGATCGGTCCAAGGCCTTTGTCGCCGCCAGCGAGGTCATCGAAACATGGGCCGACGACCGCGCAGCGGACCCCAGCGACAAAGCCGCACACCTGCGCGCGGTGGCGCGAACGGAGTTCGGCCGGAAAGGCTATGAAGTCACCACCATCAGGGACATCGCATCCGCGGCCGGTCTTGGCACCGGCACGGTCTATCGGGTGATCGGGTCCAAGGACGAGTTGCTCGACTCGATCATGCGGTCGTTCGGCCAGAAGGTGGAAGCCGGCTGGGTCAGCGTGCTGCGCTCGGACGCGACGCCGGTTGAGAAGCTCGACGCGATGAGCTGGGTGGCCGTCAACGCGCTGGATCAGTTCTCCGACGAGTTCCGCATTCAGCTCGCCTGGATGCGGCAGTCGCCGCCGACCACCAACCCGGGCTGGTCGTATCCGACGCGCCTGCGGCAGATGAAATCGCTGCTCTCCGAGGGGATCCGGTCCGGGGAGATCCGCATCGACACTCCGTCGACCGCGATGCTGGCGCGCTGCGTCATCGGCATGCAGTGGATACCGGAGAACATCCTTCGTGCCATCGGGATCCGTGCGTCGTTGCTGCACGCCCGGGACACGGTGCTCCGCGGTGTGGCGGTGCCGGGCAAGTAGGGACCCCGGTGTTGAACCTAATAACTGTTACCCATACAGTTGGGCAATTAGAACCGGGTTGGCAGTTACCGAGAAGGGGATTTCCATGACTATTGTCGATCGGTTGCGCTACGACGGCAAGCGCGCGCTCGTGGTAGGCGGCGCGACAGGCATGGGCGCCGCGGCGGCCAAGTCGGCCGGAGAGCTCGGCGCCGAAGTCATCGTGATGGACTACGCGCCGGTGAACTATGACGTCGCCCAGTCAATACAGGTGGACCTGCGCGACCCGGCCTCAATCGACGCCGCACTCGAGCAGCTGGACGGTCCGGTGCACGCGGTGTTCTCGGCCGCCGGCATCGCGGACGGGACAACCGACCTGATGAAGATCAACTTCATCGGCCACCGCTATCTGATCGAACGGCTGCTCGAGAAGAACCAGCTGCCGTCCGGCTCGGCCATCTGCTTCATCTCCTCGGTCGCCGGAATGGGCTGGGAAAACGACCTGGAGTTGCTGACCGACTTCCTGGACGCGCCCGACTTCGCGGCCGCCGACGCCTGGGTCAGGGCCCACGAAGCGGAAGGCATCATCCACTACGGCTTCAGCAAGAAGGCCGTCAACGCCTACGTGGCGACGCAGGGCCTGCCCCTGCTGAAGAAGGGCATCCGGATCAACGCCATCTGCCCGGGCCCGACCGACACCCCGCTGGCCCAGGCCAACGCCGACCTCTGGCTGACCTTCGCGCAGGACTACCGGGACGAGACCGGCTCCAAGGTCCACACGCCGGAGCAGATGGGTGACGTGATGGCGTTCCTCAACAGCGCGGCCGCCTTCGGCATCAACGGGATCACTGTGCTGGTGGACTACGGGCACACGATGGCCTCGCTCACCGGTGCCTACCCGCCGGGCAAGCCGATCATCGACCTGATCATGGGCAGGGTAAAACTTTAGAGCGTGTCACGCGTCATCGTTTTCGGCGGCCACGGCAAGGTCGCACTGCAACTGGCCCGCATTCTGACCGAGCGCGGCGACGAGGTCAGCTCGGTCTTCCGCAACCCGGACCACAGCGACGACGTCGCGGCGACCGGCGCTAGGCCCGTGACTGCCGACATCGAAAGGCTCGATACCGACGCGCTGGCCGACCTGGTCGCCGGCCATGACGCGGTCGTGTTCTCCGCCGGTGCGGGCGGCGGCAACCCGGCCCGGACCTACGCCGTCGACCGCGACGCCGCGATCCGGGTGATCGACGCCGCCGGACAGGCGGGCGTCAAGCGGTTCGTGATGGTGTCGTACTTCGGCGCGGGCCCGGATCACGGTGTCTCGCCGGAGAATTCGTTCTTCCACTACGCCGAAGCCAAGGCCGCCGCGGATGCCCACCTGCGTGCCAGCGCGCTGGATTGGACCGTGCTGGGACCAGGCCACCTCACCCTGGAACCGCCGACCGGGCGCATTGGGATCGGTCAGGCGAAAGGTGAAGTTTCGCGTGCCGACGTCGCGCTCGTCGTCGCGGCGACGCTGGCAGCCGACTCCACTATCCGACGCACCATCGAGTTCAACAACGGGGACGTCCCGATCGCCGAAGCTTTGGCGGGCTGACCTGCCGCGGTCGCACGAATGGACTTCGTCGCCGACAAGCGTGTCCGCCCGCATCCGCCCATCGGTTGTCCACACACCCGGAAGTGACCGCGACGTCGGACAGAATTTGCGGCGTCGGAGCGTCCACGCTCCCGCGAACTTCAACGATGATCGTTATTAAAGTGATAGAAGATATATATGTAAACTAACGCGCCTAGAGAGGAAGTTGTTACCCCTGGGGATAAATAGCGCAGTGATGTGAAGGTTCTTCACTTCTTCCCATGGAGGTACGGCTGTCCGATATCTGCGCATGACCACTGTCAGTCTCTGCACCGCTGCTGCGATCACATTACCTGTGCCACCGCACGCAGTCGCCGCAAACACCACTCTTGAAGCCGAATCCATGGTCGTGTCGCCGGCGAGCGCCGGGGATGTAATCGCCGATTCCAGCGCGTCTGGTGGATCCTCACTCGGCCTGTACCAGAATTCATCGGCCTCGACGAATCTTTCATTACCGGCATCCACCAGTGTGGTGATCCGCGCGAAAGGGCAATCGTGTCTGGGTGCGCCGCAGATGACCGTTTCGATCGACGGCAACACCATCTTGGCAACCACCGTCTCAGCGACGTCATGGACCAACTACACGGCGACCGCCACGATCAATGCAGGTACGCATACTTTGACCATCGCAATCACGAATGCCGTAAGCATTTTGTTCTGTAACCGACACCTGTTCCTGGACAACGTCACTGTGGTAGCAGGCGATATCACACCACCACCACCCCCTACAGGGACCCAGCCCACCGGCGTCCCCGGTAACTGGACCCCCGCCTTCGATGAAGAGTTCACCGGCTCCTCGCTGGATACCACGTATTGGGAACCCTATTGGTATTCGGGTTCTGCACTGAACAAAGTCACAACATCGCCATCGAATGTGGCCCCCTATCGGGCGGGAATATGAGTTTGAAGCTGTCGAGTTCAACTGTGGGCGCAGCGGCGACAACTCGTCCCTTCAGCGGCCATGCCGGATTTAAACTCGGCGCACCCTGTGTATGGGAAGCGCGCATCAACTTCCCCGCCGACAGCAACGGCAATTACTACAACTGGCCGGCGTTCTGGCTGCTCGACGATACCCGCGACGGCACCACCGTCGAAATCGACGTCGCCGAGGTGTGGGACGGCGTGATGCAGACCAACTACCACGTCGGCGGATCAAACCCGCCCGGGCATTCTTATCCGTTCCTCGGCAGCGGTTTTCATATCTGGACCATCAATCGCACCAAGACGGGCAAGGATTACATCTACATCGATGGGGTGCTGCAATACACGTTAACCACAGCTTCGGCTGACACCGGCTTGCCGCAGTATGTGCTGCTCAACATCGGCACCCAGGGGTCGCACCAGCAGGTTCCCTCGACAGTTGTCGTCGACTACGTAAGGGCTTGGACGCCAGCCTGACCTGAATAGTCCCGAAAGGGCAGCGCCACAACATTATTCGAGTCTGAGCGGATCGCGCCGCTGCAGCCGATCGTGGGGCTGTCAGCCAATTCGGGACGCCGACGCGCGTTTACTCCTCCCGCGGATCACTGCCCGACAGACCCGCAGAGTAGCCTTACCGGCGCAACTGGTCTGCTGACGCCTTCGTGGCATCGGCATCGAGCGACGTCAACAACGCGTCGCGAGAGGGAACCCGGTGAGAATCCGGGACTGTCCCGCAGCGGTATGCAGGAACGACCGCCGTCCATAGGCACTGGTCCCCCAACGGGACTGGGAAGCGACGGCCACTAGGAGCACCATCGGGTGCGCGCCTGCGAGTCCGAAGACCTGCCAGCTGTGCCGGGCGCGCCGCGTCCGGCGGCTCATCGCCTCGTGGAATGGGCGTTTGGCCGTGGGTGTTGCGGTTATGCACTGAAGGTGCGCACCGCATCCAGATCGGCTGTACGTCCGTTGGCGGTGACCACCCCGCCGATTAAAGGACGAACTAAACCGTGACCCCGCTCGTTGATTTTCCGAAGTTCACCGCCACCGTTACCGGCTCCCCGCGCATCGGTCCCAAACGCGAACTCAAACGCGCGACCGAGGGCTACTGGGCCGGACGCACCAGCCGATCCGACCTGGAGTCCATCGCCGCGTTGCTGCGCCGCGACATGTGGGCGGATCTGGCCGCCGCCGGCCTCGACTCGGTACCGGTGAACACCTTCTCGTACTACGACCAGATGCTCGACACCGCGGTGATGCTGGGCGCACTGCCTGCGCGGGTCGCGGAGATCTCCGACGAGTTGGACCGCTACTTCGCCGCGGCGCGGGGCAATGACGACGTCGCACCGCTTGAGATGACTAAGTGGTTCGACACCAATTACCACTACCTGGTTCCGGAGATCGGGCCGGCCACCCGGTTTGCGCTCAACCCGGACAAGGTGCTCTCTGAGCTGAAAGAAGCACTGGGGCAAGGGATTCCCGCGCGCCCGGTGGTCATCGGACCGATCACCTTCCTGTTGCTGAGCAAGGGTGTCCAGGGCGGGGGCGCGCCGATCGAGCGCCTCGAGGAGCTGGTGCCGATCTACTCCGAGCTGCTGTCGCTGCTGGCCGAGAACGGTGCGCAGTGGGTGCAGCTCGACGAGCCCGCGCTGGTCACCGACATCTCCCCCGATGCGCCCGCGCTGGCCGAAGCGGTGTACAACGCACTGGGCTCGGCGAGCAACCGGCCCGCCATCTACGTCGCCACCTACTTCGGTGACCCCGGCGCTTCCCTGGCGGGGCTGGCCCGCACGCCTGTCGAGGCGATCGGCGTCGACCTGGTGGCCGGAGCCGACACTGCCGTCGCGGCCGTGCCCGAGTTGACGGGCAAGACCCTGGTGGCCGGCATCGTCGACGGCCGCAACATCTGGCGCACCGACCTGGAGGCGGCGCTGGCCAAGCTGGCGACCCTAGTGGGCTCGGCGGCCGACGTCGCGGTTTCGACGTCGTGCTCCACACTGCATGTCCCCTACTCGCTGGACCCGGAAACCGACCTGGACGACGCCCTGCGCAGCTGGCTGGCATTCGGCGCCGAGAAGGTGGGCGAAGTCGTCGTTCTCGCGCGGGCGCTACACGAGGGACGCGACGCGGTCGCCGACGAGATCGCGGCGTCCAACACCGCCGTCGCCTCCCGCCAGCGCGACCCGCGCCTGCACAACGGCCAGGTCCGGGCCCGCATCGACTCGATCGTCGCGTCCGGCGCGCACCGCGGTCCGGCGGCACAACGCCGCGCCAGCCAGGACGCGCGCCTGCACCTGCCGCCGCTGCCGACCACGACGATCGGCTCCTACCCGCAGACCTCGGCGATCCGCAAGGCGCGCGCAGCGCTGCGGGCCGGGGAGATCGACGAGGCCGAGTACGTCCGCAGGATGAAGAAGGAGATCGCCGACGTCATCGAACTGCAGGAGCAGCTCGGCCTGGACGTGCTGGTGCACGGCGAGCCGGAACGCAACGACATGGTGCAGTACTTCGCCGAGCAGCTGGACGGATTCTTCGCCACCCAGAACGGCTGGGTCCAGTCCTACGGCAGCCGCTGTGTGCGGCCGCCGATCCTCTACGGCGACGTGGTGCGGACCCACCCGATGACGGTCGGGTGGATCACCTACGCCCAGTCGCTGACGGACAAACCGGTGAAGGGCATGCTGACCGGGCCGGTGACGATCCTGGCGTGGTCGTTCGTCCGTGACGACCAGCCGCTGGCCGACACCGCCAACCAGGTCGCGCTGGCGATCCGGGACGAGACGGTGGACCTGCAGGCCGCGGGCATCGCGGTCATCCAGGTCGACGAACCCGCGCTGCGTGAGCTGCTGCCGCTGCGTCGGGCCGAGCAGGACGAGTACTTGCGTTGGGCCGTAGGGTCTTTCCGCTTGGCGACCTCCGGTGTGGCCGACTCGACACAGATCCACACCCATCTGTGCTACTCGGAGTTCGGCGAGGTGATCGGGGCCATCGCCGACCTGGACGCCGACGTCACGTCCATCGAGGCCGCGCGCTCACACATGGAGGTGCTCGACGACCTCAACGCGGTCGGGTTCGCCAACAGTGTGGGCCCGGGTGTGTACGACATCCACTCGCCGCGGGTGCCGAGCAGCGGCGAGATGGCCGAGTCGCTGCGGGCCGCGTTGCGCGCCGTGCCTGCCGGGCGGCTCTGGGTCAACCCTGACTGTGGGCTCAAGACGCGCAACCCCGACGAGGTGACCGCGTCGCTGCAGAACATGGTCGCCGCGGCGCAGGAGGTACGGGCCGGAGCCTAGCCTTCGTGCGAACTGGGGCACCTCCCGCTTGCGGGGGAAACGCCACTGCGACATTCGATTCGAAATTTCGCA
>NZ_DATJYB010000002.1:0-2512 GCF_035499775.1 Mycobacterium sp.
TGTCGACCGTGCTATTGTTGTCGGCGCTCGTCAACGAGAAGGCATTCAACTACATCATCGGCATCGCGTCGCTGCTGTTCTTCTTCGTCTACATCCTGCAGACCATCGGGCTGCTGGTCGGATACCGCAGGGGCACCATCCCGGAAGGCGAGCCCGGAACCTTTGACCTGGGCCGGTGGCGGTTGCCGCTCTACATCGCCTCGTTGGTGGTGTTCCTCGCCGTCGCCGTTGCCCTGCTGTTCCTACCGCAGTTCGCCAGCAACAAGTGGGTCTTCCTCGGTGTGGGGGCAGTCGCCGTCGCCTGGTGGGCCACCGGCCTGAGGTCGCGGTTGAGCCGCGGCGAAGCCGGATCGACGTTCGCCTCCACCCACCTGAACTGATCAACACGAAAGACATCTCATGAAGTTAAAAGTCAAGCCGCGAGCTGGAGAGGAGGTGGGAACGCAACGTGTTCGTCGTAGAGCTGACCGGTGTGCAGGCAGTGGTGGAGTTGGCCGAGGAATTTGTTGAAAAGGTGTGGTTGGGCTTGGTGGTTCCAGTCTCCGGCGGTGCGGCGGGCATCGAAGTGGCGGCGGGCGCCCGGGGAGGCGCGCAGCGATCCCAGGGCCCAGATCGGGCCGACGGCGGCCAGCCGCCTGTTCTTGATATGCCGGTGCAGCACAACGGTTTTCTTCCCGCTGGCGCGGGTGATGGGCGCCGACCCAGCGAACGCCTTCAGCCCGCGGGCCTCGGTGAAGCGGGAGCGGTCATCGCCGATCTCGGCCAACACCCGGGCACCGGCCAGCATCCCCAGGCCGGGGAAGCTGGTGATGATCTCGGCGTCCGGGTGGTGCTCAAAATGGGCGATCGCCGCCTCGGCGAGAGCGTCGGCTGCGGCGCAGGCGGCGTCGAACTGGCCCAGCAGCGCCGTGAGGTGGATGCCCATCGCGTTCTCCACCGCCGGCGGCTGGTGCAGGTAGGTGTCGGTGAAGACCTCGCGCAGCCGCTCGATGTCACGGTCGAGATAGCGTTTGCGGCCGGCCTTGAGCAGCAGCCGGCGCAGCCGGGCGGGTGTCAGTTTCGCGGCCTGGACCGGGGTGGGCGCCGCGGTCAGGATGGTGCGGGCGTCGCGGCGGGCCAGCCCGCCGTCTGCCAGCTCGGCGAACGCGACAAGGGCGGCTGGGTAGAAGTCTTTGAGCAGGTCGCAGATCTGGTTGCCGATCTGCTGACGTGCCCATACCGCGTCTTGTTGGGCCCGGGCGAGCACCCGGATGGCTTGGGCGGCTTCGGTGTCGGCAGGCAGCGGCCGATGGGCGCCGGGATCGGTGCGCACGATGTTGGCCAGCAGCACCGCGTCGGTGGCATCGGATTTGGCTCCCGAGACCGCATAGCGTGCCCGGTACCGCGACGCCGCCAGTGGGTTGATCGGATAGATCACCCGGCCGGTTTCGCGCAGGGCCGCGACCAACAGACCGCGATCGGTTTCGATCCCCACCGGGATCGGATCGGCGGCGCTGTCTCCGGCCTCGGCCAGCAGGGTCAACAGGGCCGCGAATCCGGGTGCGTCGTTGCTGACCCGTCCGCGGGCCACCACCCGCCCGTCGTCGTCGATGACGGCGACATCGTGATGTTCAGTGGCCCAATCGATTCCACAAAACAGGGACAAGCTGTGATCACTCCTTCGGTCGATGGAACTGCCGTTACCGGTGGACTCACGCGGCGCCCTCATCGCAGGACTCAAAGGTCCGTCATCTCACTAGCCGTCCGTGACTCCAGCACGCCGCAGGACTTCGTTCTGTCGAAGAGCTCAAGGCTCGGGAACACCTATCAGGAAGTCAACCCTGCGGCGGGCTCGGGCAACGGAATCCCACCACCACCGAACAGGATCTGCCGCCAGGCGCGCCGTTCTTTCGTAAGACGTCGAACGTCGGGACCAATCAGGCATCACCTGACGAGCAGACCGATCAGGAACCGCCCGGTCAACTCGACCGGTTAACCCATCCCTACTAAACGATTAGGTCTTATTTATGTTGCCGAAGCGAACTCACTATCCCCAGATCGCCCCCGCGTACACCGGGCGGCTGGATATGGCGCCCGTCCCGTCGCTGCGGATGCCGGACGAGGCGATGGACCCCGACGCGGCCTACCGGTTCATCCACGACGAGCTGATGCTGGACGGCAGCAGCCGACTGAACCTCGCGACATTCGTCACCACCTGGATGGATCCGCAGGCGGAGAAGCTGATGGCCGAAACGTTCGACAAAAACATGATCGACAAGGACGAATACCCGGCCACCGCCGCGATCGAGCAGCGTTGTGTGTGCATGGTCGCCGATCTGTTCCACGCCGAGGACCTGCGCGACGACGACCCGTCCAGCGCGGTCGGAGTGTCGACTATCGGGTCATCCGAGGCGGTGATGCTGGCCGGGCTGGCGATGAAGTGGCGGTGGCGGAAGGCCCGGGAGGCGGCCGGGAAGCCGGCGGACCGGCCCAACCTCGTGATGGGGGCGAACGTCCAGGTGTGCTGGGAGAA
>NZ_DATJYB010000003.1:0-6825 GCF_035499775.1 Mycobacterium sp.
TGCTATTCCGCTCCGTCGAGGAGACCGCGGCGGGTCTGGGTCCCGACGGGTCACGGTGGCGCCGGCTGTTCGGCTGGTCCTCGGCGAGGTTCGATGCACTGTCTGAAGACATCATGGGACCACTGCTGCGGGTGCCCTACCTACACCCCTAGTGGTGTGTCATACGAATAAGTATGCGATTGGCTGGTAGCCTTGGCGAATGAGCGCAGCATCAGCCCCGCCTTTGGCGATGTCGGTCGGTCAGCGACATGCGTTGGAGGTGTTGGCTCGCGCGCGGTCGGCGCCGCATCGACAGGTGCAGCGGGCCAAGGCGTTGCTGTTGGCCGCCGACGGCGTGGCCAACACTCGGATCGCCGATGAGGTCGGTGTGACTACGGTGACGGTGCGTGCCTGGCGGAATCGGTTCGTCGAGGAAGGTCTGGCCAAGCTCGGAGAGGTCCGCGAGGGGCGCGGACCGAAACCGTCGATCCCCGTCGAGAAGGTCGAGGAGATCGTGGAAGCCACGCTGCAGTCCAAGCCCAAGGGCGAAACCCATTGGAGCACACGGTCGATGGCCAAGCATGCCGGTGTCAGCCGGAATACTGTGCAGCGGATCTGGAAGGCACGTGGGCTGAAACCGCATCTGGTGGACACCTCCAAGATCTCCAACGATCCGGCGTTCGAGGACAAGCTCACCGACGTCGTCGGTTTGTATCTGAACCCACCGGAGTCTGCGGTGGTGCTGTGTATGGACGAGAAGTCCCAGGTGCAGGCGTTGGACCGCACCCAGCCGTCGCTGCCGATGAAGAAGGGCCGCGCCGGCACCATGACCCACGACTACAAACGCAACGGCACCACCACGCTGTTCGCGGCGCTGAACGTGCTCACCGGCGTGGTGATCGGCCAATGCCTGCCCCGGCACCGCCACGAGGAGTTCCTGAAGTTCCTCGGCACCATCGATCGGGAAGTACCGAAAGGTCTTGCCGTGCACCTGATTCTAGACAACTACGCCACCCACAAACACCCGGACGTGCAACGCTGGCTGGGCCGGCACAAACGGTTTCGCCTTCATTTCACCCCGACATCGTCGTCGTGGCTGAACCTGGTCGAACGCTGGTTCCGTGAACTCACCGACAAGGCACTGCGCCGCGGCAGCTTCAACTCCGTGCCCGGCCTCATCGCCGCCATCGAGGAATACCTCGACGCCCACAACGGCGACCCGAATCCGTTCGTCTGGACCGCCACAGCGGAATCCATCCTGGAAAAGGTCCGCCGCGGCCGCGTGACCCTCGAACAAGTAGTTACTCAATGACGGGACACACCACTAGCAGGCGCCAACAACGCCCGGGATCTGCTGGTTCGTAAGAACATCTGAACCCCGGCGGGTCGCGTTCAACACGGCGATGGTGAGCCGGCCGAACGGTTTTGAATGCGCGGTCGACGCCGGGGCAGCGCCCGGGTTCATTTGCCGCCAAACGCGGCGTTGGAACGTGCTCGTCGGAATCGCGCGACACAGGATTCCGGCTGCGAACCATTGCCTCGGCCAACGAAAATCTCGACGACAGGTGCGTGCGGTCGCTGTCCTGGCCGGGGAAGCACGAAACCCAAATGAACACCAACAGGCTGACATTCGGACAAAGCTGTGGAAGAGCGTCGCCTTTTAAGCAACGCCACCGGTCCCGACAAATCCAGCGCGATGTCCAGCTCCAACTTAGCTTTAGTCCGGTTACCGCCAGCCAATGGCACGGCTACTCAGCGGCCCGCTGTTTCCACGCCAGCCCCCGAACCGCCCGCCGCGAATCTTCCGGGCTGCTGTGATTTTTCGAGTTGGTCCGCCTGCTCCGCGGCGGCGAGCGCTCCGCTCGTCTGGTTCTGCACCTTTTCCATCGCCAGCCGGGCATAGATCATCTGGCTGGTGATCGCCGTCTGGCCGCGGCTATGGCTGATGAATGTGATGAACCAGGCGATGAGCGTGGTGAAGCGGTTCTTGAATCCGACCAAGTAGACAAGGTGCAGCGCCAGCCAGGCGAGCCACGCGACGAAGCCACCGAATTCGAATTTGCCTACCTGCGCGACCGCACTGAACCGCGACACCGTCGCCATGCTGCCCTTGTCGCGATACTTGAACGGCGTCCGCGCCGCCGGGTCGTCGTGGCCCTTGAGTGATCGCTTGACCAACGTGGTCGCATAGCTGGCGCCCTGCATCGCCCCCTGGGCCATGCCCGGAACCCCGGGCACCGACATCAGGTCGCCCACGACGAAGACATAGGGGTGGCCTTTGATCGTGAGGTCGGGCTCAACGATCACGCGCCCCGCGCGGTCGGTCTCGGTGCCGTCGGACTGCTCGGCGATCAGCTTGCCGAGCGGACTCGCCTGAACACCTGCAGACCACACCTTGCACGCGCATTGGATGCGGCGCTCGGTGCCGTCCTTCTCCTTGATCGTGATGCCCATGTAGTCGACGTTGGTCACCATCGCATTGAGCTGGATCTCGACGCCCATCTTCTCCAGCCGGTGCCGTGCCTTGAGGCCGAGCTTCTGGCCCATCGGCGGCAACACCGCCGGCGCGGCGTCGAGCAGGATCACGCGGCAATCGTTCGGCTTGATCGTGCGGAACGCCCCGGCCAGTGTGCGATCGGCGAGTTCGGCGATCTGGCCCGCCAATTCGACACCGGTCGGCCCAGCGCCGACAACGACGAAGGTCAGCCGGCGTTCGCGCTCGGCGTGGTCGGTGGTTACCTCCGCCGCCTCGAACGCGCCCAGAATCCGTCCGCGCAGCTCCAGGGCGTCATCGATGGTCTTCATGCCCGGTGCGTAGGTCGCGAACTGGTCGTTGCCGAAGTAGGACTGCTGGGCGCCCGCGGCGACGATGAGGCTGTCGAACGGCGTGACGGTGCGCATTTCCATCAGCTTCGATGTGACAGTGTTTGATTGGAGATCGATCGATTCCACCTCACCCAGCAGCACCTGGGCATTCTTTTGCTTGCGCAGGATCAGTCGGGTGGTCGGCGCGATTTCGCCCTCGGACAAGATGCACGTCGCCACTTGGTAGAGCAGCGGCTGAAACAGATGGCTGGTCGTCCTCGAAATGAGAGTGACATCGACATCGGCCCGCTTCAGCGCCTTGGCTGCAGTCAGGCCGCCGAAGCCGGACCCGATAATGACGACGTGGTGGCGCCTGGCGGCGGCCGAGGGCGTGTTCATCGTGCTCCTTCAGACTCAGCGGTGACGTCAAAGTCACCGTCAGCCACTACGATGGGTGCCGCATTTGGCGCACATCGCATCGCCCCGGTCATCCAGCCGCAATGCTGCGCTGGAAAACCGGACGTTGGGTTGGCAAACTGTAACGGGTCTGGCTAGCCGCGACGATGTCGCTGACCGACCAACTCTCGAGGTGCAGTTGTCATCCCGAGACAACCCGAGCAGAAGTGGTTCACCGGGGTGTTGACGCGCAGAGTGCTGATCACGGCGGGCGTCCCGCAGGGGTTACCTCGGCTGGAAGCCGTTTTGACCTGTACGACCGAATGACCACCGCGCCGCGAAGCCGGCTTGACTTTGGCCCAGCCGGTCGAGTGTCGGCGGATCACTAGACACTCCGGCCGCTCAGTCAGAAGCTTCGTATCGGGACAGCTGTCGCTGGCTCAGTCATCGTGCTGTGACCGATGGATGCTGTCGACGACACTCTGATTCCCGTTATGGGCGAACCGCACTGGATTCAGCCAAGCCGGACTGCAGCAGAACTAGACCCGACTTCCGTCTCGCGGGCTTCCCGCTCCGCCGACCCGTTCCGCGACGGTTGCGTTTGATCGAGAGATGCGATTCGATCGCTTTGTAAGGACGCGATGGCGTGGTCGTCGGTTCGGTTGATCAGAACGACAACCAGCACGCAGGGGAGTGTCGGACAACAGCTGTGGGCCGATGGACGCCGGAAAGCCTGACCACTAGTGCTTGGTCCTCGATGCCGACAGGCAGCGGCTGTTGTCGCAGCGAGTCATCAACGATGAGGCCGCGCTGCGGGAGTTGATCAGCCCGATCACGACGCTGGGTGACGGCGGTGAGGTGACGAGGGAGATCAATCTCGACGGCGGTGGGGCGGCCCTGCTGATCGCTTTGCTGATCGCGGCAGAGCAGCGGCTCCTACCGCGGTGATGGCAAGACCCACGCCAAAGACGCTGCGGTGATCGCCGATTTGGTCCGGATGCGTCGGGATTTGCAGCCGCTGCGTCGCGCGTACGATATCGCGGTGGAGCTGCGCATCCTTACCGTCCGACGCACCGATCTTGTTGCCTATCGCACACGGGCGATCAACCGGGTGCGCGCCCGGCTGGAATACCTTCCCGCCCTGGAACGCGCCTTCGACTACGGCAACAGCAAGGCCTCGTTGATTCCTGCTGACCGACTACCAGACTCCTGACGCGCTGCGCCCGCCGGTGCCGTCAGGCTGGCCGCCTGGCTCCGCAAACGCGCCCCGCAATGCTTCTGCTGTCGCGTCCGCGGACGCGGCGACGGAGGCGGTCGGCGACGGTCACACCTTCCGCAGCGGCCCTCAGTAAACCGCAGCATGATGCGCTATCGGCTTGTCCACATCCGCGAACTCACCGTTGGTGTGTCTGGCATCGGTCCCACGCGTTAGCCTTTAGGCGGCTGAAATGCGGGTAAGAGCCCGGGCGACAACGCACGACACCAGACGGGGCGCCGCAGGAAGTGGCAGGCCGTTGACAGCGTGCTTGCCGGGTAGAAGGAATCGAGGCGAACAGCGGCCGTGAGCACCACAGGTTCACCATTCGGGCAAAACGAATGGCTGGTCGAGGAGATGTACCGCAAGTTCCGCGACGACCCTTCCTCGGTCGATCCGAGCTGGCACGAATTCCTGGTCGACTACAACCCGGACGCGGGTGCCGAGCCGGCGACCGTGGCCGGCGATGGCGGGGCACAGTCGGCCGCCGCGGAGGCAAAGTCCGCCGCGGCGCCCGCCGAGCCTGCCGCCGCGGCCCCCGCGGCTGTCACCCGGGCCGGGGGCAACGGGGCCGCCACTGCTTCCGCCGCCCCAACCCAAAGACCCAGCGCTTCCCGACCGGCCGAGGGCGACGAGGTCCAGGTGCTGCGGGGCGCCGCTGCGGCCGTGGTGAAGAACATGTCCGCGTCGCTGGACGTGCCGACCGCGACCAGCGTGCGGGCCGTTCCGGCCAAGCTGATGATCGACAACCGTATCGTCATCAACAACCAGCTCAAGCGCACCCGGGGCGGCAAGATCTCGTTCACGCATCTGCTGGGCTACGCGCTGGTGCAGGCGGTCAAGAAGTTCCCGAACATGAACCGGCACTACGCCGAGGTCGACGGCAAACCCAGCGCCGTCACACCGTCGCACACCAATCTCGGCCTGGCCATCGACCTGCAGGGCAAGGACGGCAAGCGCGCGCTGGTGGTGGCCGGCATCAAGGGCTGCGAGAACATGCGGTTCGCGGAGTTCGTCTCCGCCTACGAAGACATCGTGCGGCGCGCGCGCGACGGCAAGCTGACCGCCGAAGACTTTGCCGGAGTGACGGTTTCGCTGACCAACCCGGGTACCATCGGGACCGTGCACTCGGTGCCGCGGCTGATGGCCGGCCAGGGCGCCATCATCGGCGTCGGCGCGATGGAATACCCCGCCGAGTTCCAGGGCGCCAGCCCCGAACGCATCGCTGAACTGGGTATCGGCAAGCTGATCACCCTGACGTCGACCTACGACCACCGCATCATCCAGGGTGCGGAATCCGGCGATTTCCTGCGCACCATCCACGAGATGCTGCTCTCGGATGGCTTCTGGGACGAGATCTTCCGCGAGTTGAGCATCCCGTATCTGCCGGTGCGCTGGAGCACCGACAACCCGGACTCGATCGTCGACAAGAACGCCCGGGTGATGGAATTGATCGCGGCCTACCGCAACCGCGGCCATCTGATGGCCGACATCGACCCGCTGCGACTGGACACCACCCGGTTCCGCAGTCACCCCGACCTCGAGGTGCTCACCCACGGCCTGACGTTGTGGGATCTCGATCGGGTGTTCAAGGTCAACGGCTTCGCCGGTTGCGAGTACAAGAAGTTGCGCGACGTGCTGGGTCTGCTGCGCGACGCCTACTGCCGTCACATCGGTGTGGAGTACACCCACATCCTCGATCCCGAGCAGCAGCGCTGGCTGGAAGAGCGGGTGGAGACCAAACATGTCAAACCGACTGTGGCGCAACAGAAGTACATCCTGAGCAAGCTGAATGCCGCCGAGGCGTTCGAGACGTTCCTGCAGACCAAATACGTCGGGCAGAAGCGGTTCTCGCTGGAGGGCGCCGAAAGTCAGATCCCGATGATGGACGCCGCGATCGACCAGTGCGCCGAGCACGGCCTGGACGAGGTGGTCATCGGCATGCCGCATCGCGGCCGGCTCAACGTGCTGGCCAACATCGTCGGCAAGCCGTACTCGCAGATCTTCACCGAGTTCGAGGGCAATCAGAACCCGTCTCAGGCGCACGGCTCCGGCGACGTCAAATACCACCTCGGCGCCACCGGCGTGTACCTGCAGATGTTCGGCGACAACGACATTCAGGTGTCGCTGACCGCCAACCCGTCGCATCTGGAGGCCGTCGACCCGGTGCTGGAGGGCCTGGTGCGGGCCAAGCAGGATCTGCTGGACCGCGGGGCCAGCGACAGCAACGGCGAAAAGGCCTTCTCGGTGATGCCGATGATGCTGCACGGCGACGCCGCGTTCGCCGGCCAGGGGGTGGTGGCCGAGACGCTGAACCTGGCGAACCTGCCCGGCTACCGCGTCGGGGGCACCCTGCACATCATCGTCAACAACCAGATCGGCTTCACCAC
>NZ_DATJYB010000004.1:0-4976 GCF_035499775.1 Mycobacterium sp.
TTCATCAGCGCCTTGTTTGCGTTGTAGCGCAAGAACTTTTTGACGTCTTCGGTCAGCCCGACCTCGTCGTAGAGGTCCTGGGTGTACTCGACCTCGTTGTCGTACAGGTCGAAGAGCAGCTCGTAGGTGTAGTCCTTGAGCTCGGTGCGCTTTTCCTCGTCGACCAATTGCAGGCCACGCTGGTACTTGTAGCCGATGTAGTAGCCGTGCACGGCTTCGTCGCGGATGATCAGCCGGATCATGTCGGCGGTGTTGGTCAGCTTGGCCCGGCTCGACCAGTACATGGGCAGGTAGAAGCCGGAGTAGAACAAAAAGCTTTCCAGCAGCGTGGAGGCCACCTTGCGCTTCAGCGGCTCGTCGCCGCGGTAGTACTTGAGCACGATCTCGGCCTTGCGCTGCAGGTTGGGGTTCTCCTCCGACCAGCGGAAGGCGTCGTCGATCTCGGCGGTCGAGCACAGCGTGGAGAAGATCTGGCTGTAGCTCTTGGCGTGCACCGACTCCATGAACGCGATGTTGGTGTAGACGGCTTCCTCGTGCGGGGTCAGCGCGTCGGGAATCAGGCTGACCGCGCCCACGGTGCCCTGGATGGTGTCCAGCATCGTCAGACCCGTGAACACCCGCATGGTCAGCTGCTTCTCGTTGGCGGTCAGCGTGCCCCAGGATGGGATGTCGTTGGACACCGGCACCTTCTCGGGCAGCCAGAAGTTGCCGGTGAGCCGGTCCCAGACTTCGGCGTCCTTCTCGTCTTGCAGCCGGTTCCAGTTGATGGCCGAGACACGGTCGATCAGCTTCATGTTTTCGGACACCAAAACCCCACTTCACACGGTCGAATTGGCTGCGGGAATGCCTGCTAAGCCTGGACCTCAAACACTACCCCTGGGGTCCGACAAGCCGTGGCAACACAAGAGGTTGTGTTTGCGTGTCGCGGAGTATTAGGCGTTCACCGGGTAATGGGACCGAAGGTTAAGGCGCACCAGGCGGTCGAGGAAGCGATCGGATAGCACGCGGGCCAACCGTACGAGGACCGCGGCGTCACGTCCGATCGTGTACCGGGTACGTGGACGAGGCGCGGTCGCGGCCCTCGCTATGACCTTGGCGGCGCTTTCGCCGGAAACACCGTCCTTCCCGAATGAACGGGCCTGCTCCGAGACGGCCGCCGCCAGGTCGCCGTAACGCTCAATTTGATCGGTGGTCAGGCTGGCCTTCAGCCGGTCGGCGTTGGCCATCCCACGTTCCAACATCTCGGTCTTGACCGCGCCGGGTTCGACGACGACGACCTTGATCCCGAGGCCACTGGCCTCACGGCGCAGGGAATCGCTGACGGCTTCGAGAGCGAACTTGGAACCCGCATACGCCCCATAGGTCGGCAGCGCGACCCTGCCGCCCACAGAACTGATGTTGACGACGGTGCCCGCACTGCGTCGCAGCGCGGGCAGCAGCGCCTGGGTCATCGCGATGTGACCGAACAGGTTGACCTCGAACACTCGGCGCCACTCGACCAGCGGCAGCGCTTCGACCGGCGCGTTGACCGCGATCCCCGCGTTGTTGATCAGCGCGCGCAGCGGCCGGCCCTGCGGGTCGTGGGCGACGCGGTCGGCGATGGAGGCCACGTCCGATTCGACGGTGATGTCGAGGATGCACGGCTCGATCCCTTCGGCCCGCATGGCATCGGCGTCGACGTCGCGGCGGACACCGGCCAGCACGTGAAACCCCCTGCGCGCCAGCTCTTTCGCGGTGGCCGCGCCCATGCCGGTGGAGGCGCCGGTGACGACGATCAGCTCGCGACGGTTCATCAAATGTCTCCGTTTCAGTTGACAATGTCATCTCAAACTAGGCCAGCTGAGTTGACGTTGTCAACCGAACCGCCGGCGGCCTATGCTGCGCCGGTGGTGACGCGATCAGAGACTGCGGCGGCGACCCGCCGGTCGTTGCTCGATGCCGCCGGCGCGCTGCTCGACACCGGCGGGCCGGATGCCGTCACGCTGCGCGAAGTGGGCGCCCGGGCCGGCGTGTCACGTTCGGCGCCCTATCGCCACTTCGCGAACAAGGAGACCCTGCTCACGGCAATCGCCACGAACGGGTTGAACCAACTGGGCGACACGCTGGAGCGCCTGGCCACCGAGGGCGATCCCCCCGAGCACGCCCTGCGCGCCGCGTTGCATTCGCTGCTCGCCATCGGCCGCGCCCGACCCCACCTGTACCGCCTCATGTTCACCACGCCCGCAGGCGATCCGACCGCAGCGGTGCGCGCGGCCGAGCGCACGCAAGATCTGTTCCTCGAACTCGTCGGCCGCATCGTCGGCGCGCAACGGGCGCGACACTACGGAGCGCTGCTGCTGACCACGGCCCACGGCGCAACCAGTTTCGAGTCGAGCGGCCATTTCGTCTGGGACAAGTGGCAGACCAACGCCGAGGGGATCATCGACACGATGATCGCGCTGCTACCGGCCGAGAATTAGCCGCTTTGCCGAGCGTGTACTGGTTGCGAAAATTCGGCGATTATTTCGCAACCAGTACACGTTGGGCGCGGGTCACATGCCGAAGTGCGTCCGGCGCACCGCGGCGACGGCCTCTTCGGGTCCGCTGAGTTCGACCTGCGCCGCGGACTGGCGCCCGAAAACGTAAAGCAGCAGTTCGCCCGGCGCGCCAGCGAGCCGGGCGACCGGCTCGCCCGCTCTAACCCTCACCCGCTCTTCGGTTCCGGCCCAATGCATCTCGAGCCCGCACGCGCGGAGCCGTCGGCTCAGGAATCGTCCGCCGCGGCGCACATTTCGCCACAGGGCGGCGTCCATCGCCGGCGCGAGCTGCCGCGGCTGCCTTCCGTTGGCCCTGCGAACGTCTTCGTGGTGGACGAAGAGCTCGTTCAGATTCGCCATGTCGCGGACCCATCCGACCCGGAAGAACCCGATCGGCGGACCGGACCGGATCCGCGCGACCAGCCAACCGAAGTCGTTGCCCCGGGCCAGTCCGGCCCGGCGCCGCTCGGCGAACCGCTGGAATGGACCCGGCAGCACGAGGCACGGGCCGGCAATGAGATCGCGTTCGCGCAACACCAGGTGAGCGGCCAGGTCGTGGGCCGTCCATCCGTCGATCAGGGTGGGAACGGAAGGGCCGAGTTCATCGAACAGATCACAGAGTTCGAGCCGCTCTTGGGTGTCCAACCGAACCTCGGTCATCGCGCATCAATCCAGTCCGGCGTCACGCAGCGTATGCGTCAGCCCGTCTTCCAGTGCGCGCAGCGCGATGTCGGTGAGGCGGCTGAGTTCGTCGACATCCTGCCCACCCTTGGCCATCCAGGCTTCCAGCGACGCGAACACGGCGGTTGCCAGGCTGTGCGCGGCGATGTCGGCGATCATGGCACCGTCGGCGGTGGGCGCGGAACGCTCGTGGATGAAGCGGCTGATCTCGTCGGCGACCTGATCGCGCATCCGGCCGATGTGCGTCGTGATGATGTCCTGGTCGAGATCACGCGACCGGATGGTGGCCGCTTCACGGACCATCGCGAAGTCAAAAGGGAAGGCGTCCACCGCCTTTCGGACCGACGCGGTGATGGGTTCGCCGTGCGGGCGCAGCGCCAGCGCGCGGGCGAACCACTCGAAGCCGATGTCGTAGTCAGCGAAGATGACCGCGTGCTTGGACGCGAAGTGCCGGTAGAAGGTGCGTTCGGTGACACCGACGTCGGAGGCGATGTCGGCGACGCTGGTTTGGTGCACGCCGTCGGCGACGAAGCGCTTCATCGCCGCGTGCAACAGCGCCTGCCGGGTGCGTTCGCTACGGGTCAGGGCTGGCATGCGGTCCTCCAAATGTCACTATTGACGCAAATATGTCAGCTATGACATTGTGCGGTCAAGCGAGCAGGAGGTCTCCCATGTCGGACTACGACGCGATCGTCATCGGAGCGGGCCACAACGGACTGGTCGCCGCCAATGTGCTGGCCAAGGGCGGCGCGAAAGTCCTTGTCCTGGAACGGGCGCACTTCCTCGGCGGGATGGCCGCGACCCGGGAACTGTTCGACGGGTACAAGCACAGCGTCGGCGCATGGGCGGTGCTGATCTGGCGTCAGGAGATGACCGACCGGCTGGAGCTGACCAAGTGGGGCTTCGAGTTGATGGATCAGTGGACGTCGACGTGCACGTTCGGGGCGCCGGAGGACACCCCGTTCGTGATGTACAACGACCTGGAGCGGATGGCCCGCCACCTGCTCGATGATCACGGAGCCGACACCGCAGCAGCCCTGGGCAGCCTCTTCGCCCATATCGGCCGGTTCGCACCGTATTTCGTCGATTCGGCGTTCGGTCCCCCGCTGGACATCATCGAGGTGATCGCCGCGCAGCCCACGCCGGAGGAGCGCCACGATTTCGCGCAGATGTGGTACGGCAGCACGATGGACACGGTCCGCCGATTCATGGCGCCCGACCAGGCCCGCTGCATCCAGGGCTCACTCGCGGCGATGTCCATCGACGCCTTCGACGGCGGCCCGTGGACCCCGGGCTCGAACGTGTCGACGCTGTATCACTACCTGATCGGCGGCGGCAATGTCGAATACATCATGCCGCGCGGCGGCATCGGAACCCTGAGCACCGCACTGTGCCGACGGGCCGAATCGTTGGGCGCCGAGGTGCAGATGAAGCAGCACGTCAAACAGATCCTGGTCACCGACGGGCGTGCCTCCGGAGTCGAACTACGGGACGGCACAACGATTTCTGCTGACGTCGTGCTCTCGTCTCTCGATCCATACACCACGTTCGTCAATCTGGCCGGCGCGCAGAACTTTCCGCCCGACTACATCCGCAAGATCAAGGAAATCAACTTCAACCTGGGATACATCCAGGCGCACTTGACAATTGACCAGGCCCCGCAGTGGATCGAGCGGCTGCAGCCCTACATGCAGGACCAGGGGCAGTTCTGCCCCACCGTCGCGTACGCACCGTCGCCGGAATACATCAGCGACGCCTGGGAGCAGTACCGCAAGGGGC
>NZ_DATJYB010000005.1:0-11974 GCF_035499775.1 Mycobacterium sp.
GGCTGGTTTACCGCCAAGTACCCGGTGGCCTTGACGCTGAAGCTGCCCTGGGCGCAGGTTGTGGCCGGCGGGGCGGGCCTGGGGGCGGTGGTCAAAGACGCTAAGGAGCAGCTCCGCGCCCTTCCGGACCCGCTGACCTACGGTGTCCTGCGCTACCTGAACACCGATGTCGAGCTGGCCGGGCCGGAGCCGGCGATCGGGTTCAACTACCTGAGCCGCCTCGGCGCCGCGGCGGGCGGTGACGGGTGGGGAGTCTGCCCGCTGCCCGCCGACAGCAGCAGCGCCGGGTTGCCGATGCCGCTGATGCACACCGTGGAGGTCAACGCCGTCACCTTGGAGACCAACACCGACACGGAGGCCGGCCCGCAACTGCACGCCAACTGGATGTGGGCGCCTGCTGCTGTCGATCGCGCCCAGGTCGTGCGGCTTGGCCGGTTGTGGTTCGACGCCCTGAAAGGCATTTGTGCTCATGTGCGTAGCGGTGGGGGCGGGCTGACGCCGTCGGACATCGTGCCGGCGCGGTTGAGCCAACGGCAGATCGACGAGCTGCAGACACAGTGGCGCGTCGCCGACGTGTTGCCGTTGACCCCGGTACAGCGGGGGCTGCTCTTTCATGCCGGCGCCGCGCAGGGCAACAGCGACGTCTACGCCGTGCAGCTGGATTTCACCATCGCCGGCGCCCTTGACCCCGACCGGCTGTGCGACGCCGTGCAGGCCGTGGTCGGCCGCCATCCCAACGTGGTGGCCCGGTTCTGTGAGCGGTTCGACGAGCCGGTGCAGATCATCCCGGCTGACCCGGTGGCAGGGTGGCGGTATATCGAACTCGTGGCCGACGAGCAGGTCGACCAGGTGTGCGCTGCCGAACGCGCCGCGGTGTGCCACCCGTCCGACCAGCCGGCCTTCCGGGTGGCGCTGATCCGCACCGCAGAGCAGCGGTACCGGCTGATCCTCACGAATCATCACATCGTGCTGGACGGCTGGTCGATGCCGATCCTGCTGCGGGAGATATTCGCCGGCTACCACGGGCAGCGGCCGCCTGCGGCGGCGTCCTACCGCAGGTTCGTCACCTGGCTGGCCGCTCGGGACCGCGACGCCGCGCGGGCGGTGTGGCGCGAGGTGTTGGCCGGCTTCGACACTCCTACCTTGGTCGGTCCGGCGCGTCGATTGGGGCTGGGCCCGCGGGGCGCCGCGTCGTTTCGGGTGCCCGACACGACCACGCGGGCCCTTGGCGAGTTGGCGCGCCGCTGCCACACCACCGTCAGCACCGTGTTGCAGGGTGCTTGGGCGCAGTTGCTGACGGGGCTGACCGGTCAGCACGATGTCGTCTTCGGCGTGCCGGTCTCGGGGCGGCCGGCGGAGCTGCTCGGCGCGGAATCGATGGTGGGCTTATTGATCAACACGGTGCCGGTGCGGGCCAGGATCACCCCGGCAACCAGCACCGCAGAGCTGCTCGATCAGCTGCAAACCGCGCACAACGACACCCTGGAACACCAGCACCTCGCGCTGACCGACATCCACCGCCTCACCGGCCACGACCTGTTGTTCGACACCTTGTTCGCCTACGAGAACTACCCGATCGACGTCGCCATGCTGTCGGGTGCCCACGAGTTGGCTCTGACCGAGAGCACCGGCCGCGACTACACGCACTACCCCCTGACGATCCGCGCCTTGCCGGGGGCTGAACTGCGCCTTCGGGTGGAATTCGACACCGAGGTGTTCGACGCCGGCGACATCGAAACACTGATCGGGCGGTTCACCCGGGTGCTGGCGGCGATGACCGCCGACCCCACCCGGCGGCTCTCGTCGGTGGATCTGCTTGACGGCGGTGAGCGGGCGCGGCTCGATGAGTGGGGTAACCGGGCGGCCCTGTGGCGCACCCCGAACGCGGCCGCAATTCCGGACTTGTTCACCGCTCAAGTCGCGGCCACCCCCGACGCGGCGGCGCTGACCTGTGCGGGCCGGTCGATGACCTACCGGGAACTCGAGGGGGCGGCCAACCGGTTGGCGCACCTGTTGACCGGCCGGGGCGCGCGCCCGGGTCAGCGGGTGGGGTTGGTGCTGCCGCGTTCGGCCGAGGCGATCGTGGCGATTCTGGCCGTGCTCAAGACCGGGGCGGCGTACGTGCCGATCGACCCGGCGTTGCCGGCGGCGCGGGTCGACTTCCTGCTGGCTGATGCGGCGCCGATCGCGGTGATCACCGGCGCCGGGCTTACTGAGTACGACGGGGCAGTCGTCGATGTCGGTGAACCACCATCGGCGGCGGCCCCCGACGACATCGCCTACCTGATCTACACCTCGGGCACCACCGGAGTCCCCAAGGGAGTGGCGGTCACGCACTGCAACGTCACCCAGCTGCTCGGCTCACTCGACGCCGGCCCGGGACGGGTCTGGTCGCAGTGGCATTCGCTGGCTTTCGATGTCTCGGTATGGGAGATCTTCGGCGCGCTCCTGACCGGTGGGCGGCTGGTGGTGGTACCCGAAGAGGTCACCCGCTCGCCCGAAGACTTGCACGCCTTACTGGCCGCCGAACGCGTCGGCGTGTTGAGCCAGACCCCTGCCGCGGCGGGGGTGCTGTCACCTGCGGGTTTGGCAGCCGCGCTGGTGGTGGCCGGCGAGGCCTGCCCGTCCGAGCTGGTGGATCGGTGGGCGCCGGCGCGGGTGATGATCAACGCCTACGGCCCCACCGAGACCACCGTGTACGCGGCGATGAGCGCGCCGTTACGGGCCGGGTCGGGGGCGCCGCCGATCGGGTCGCCGGTCGCGGGGGCGGCGTTGTTCGTGCTGGACGGCTGGTTGCGGCCGGTGCCGCCCGGGGTGGTCGGTGAGTTGTATGTGGCCGGCGCCGGGGTCGGTGTGGGGTATTGGCGTCGGGCGGGTTTAACCGCCGCACGGTTCGTCGCCTGCCCGTTCGGCGGGCCCGGCCTGCGCATGTATCGCACCGGCGACCTGGTGCGCTGGGGCGCCGACGGCCAGCTGCACTACCTGGGCCGCACCGACGAACAGGTCAAGATCCGCGGATACCGCGTCGAACTCGGCGAGGTACGCGCCGCGCTCACCGGGCTGGCCGGGGTGGACCAAGCCGCCGTGATCACCCGCGAGGACCACCCCGGTGCCGTGCGCCTGGTGGGGTATGTCACGGGGACCGCAGACCCGGCCGAGATACGCGCCGAGCTGGCCGAGCGGCTCCCGGCCTATATGGTCCCGGCAGCAGTGGTGACATTGGCGGCGCTGCCGTTGACCGTCAACGGCAAACTCGACACCCGCGCCCTGCCGGCACCGGAATACCAGGACGGCGATCGTTACCGCGCCCCGGACAGCGCGGTCGAGCAGATCCTGGCCGGCATCTATGCCCAGGTGTTCGGGCTCGAGCGAGTCGGGGTCGATGACTCGTTCTTCGATTTGGGTGGCGATTCCCTGCTGGCGATGCGGGTCGTGGCCGCGGTCAATGCCGCACTGGATGCCGGCCTCGCCGTGCGCACGCTGTTCGAGGCGCCCACGGTCGCCCAGTTGGCGCACCGCATCGGCGGGGACGCGAGCCGGGCGCAGCCGTTGGCGGCTGGTGAGCGGCCCGCGGTAATTCCGTTGTCGTTTGCGCAGAGCCGATTGTGGTTCCTCGACCAGTTGCACGGGCCCTTGCCGGTTTACAACATGGCGGTGGCGTTGCGGCTGTGCGGGCGCCTGGACGCCGACGCGTTGGGTGCGGCGCTGGCCGATGTGGTGGACCGTCATGAAAGCTTGCGGACGGTGTTTGTGGCCGACAAGGGCGTGCCGCGGCAGCTGGTCGTTCGCGCCGACCTCGGTTGGGAGGTCATCGAGGCGAGCGGGTGGCCCGCGGCCCGGCTGGCTGAGGCCATCGACGAGGTGGGCCGCCACAGTTTCGACTTGGCGAACGAGATTCCTTTGCGGACACGGCTTTTCCGCATAGCCGACGACGAACACGTACTGGTGGCCGTGGTGCACCACATCGCCGCGGACGGCTGGTCGATCGGTGTGCTGGCCACCGACCTGGGTGTGGCCTACGTCAGCCGGTGTGCGGGGCGGACGCCGGGTTGGGCCGAATTGCCAGTGCAGTACGCCGATTACACGCTGTGGCAGCGGGAAAGCCTCGGTGATCTGGCCGATCGTGACAGTCGCCTGGCTGCGCAGTTGCGGTATTGGGAAGACGCACTTGCCGGAATGCCCCAACGCCTGGAGTTGCCCACCGATCGGCCGTATCCGCTGGTGGCCGACCACCGCGGTGCCAGCGTGCCGGTGGAGTGGCCGGCCACGCTGCAGCAGCAGATGGCTTCGGTTGCACGCGAACATAATTCGACTCACTTCATGGTGATCCAGGCGGCCCTGGCGGTGCTGTTGTCTCGGCTCAGCGCCGGCACCGATGTGGCGGTGGGGTTCCCGATTGCCGGGCGCGGTGATCCGGCGCTGGACGCACTGGTGGGCTTCTTCGTCAACACGTTGGTGTTGCGGGTCGACCTGACCGGGGATCCGACCGTCGCCGAGTTGCTCGCCCAGGTGCGACAGCGCAGCCTGGCCGCCTACCAGCATCAGGACGTGCCTTTCGAGGTACTGGTTGACCGGCTCCAACCGCCCCGATCGCAGGCTCATCACCCGCTGGTCCAGGTGTTGCTGGCCTGGCAGAACAACGCACCGGCTGAGCTGAGTCTGGGTGACCTGCAGGTCACCGCGCTGCCGTTGGAAACCCGCACCGCCGGAATGGATTTGGTGTTCTCCCTGGCCGAGCGTTTCACCGCCGCAGGCCAGCCCGCCGGGATCGGCGGTTCGGTGGAGTTCCGCACCGATGTGTTCGACGCGACCAGCATCGAGACGCTTGTCGCACGCTTGGCGAAGGTGCTGGCGGCGATGACGGCCGATCCGACGGCGCGGCTGTCGTCGCTGGATCTGCTCGACGAGAGCGAGCACACCAGGCTGGACCGGTGGGGCAACCGGCCCGTGCTGAGCCCGTCCGCGCCGGTCTCGGTGTCGGTTCCGGCGCTGTGGGCCGCGCAGGTGGCGCGCACCCCCGAGGCGGTGGCGCTGGTATGGGGGGCACGGTCGTGGACCTATCGGGAGGTCGACGAGGCCGCTAACCGGTTGGCGCACTTGCTGATCGACCACGGTGCTCGCCCCGGCGAGTGTGTGGCACTGCTGTTCTCCCGTTCAGCAGAGGCCATCGTCGCGATCCTGGCGGTGCTGAAAACCGGTGCGGCGTATCTGCCGATCGACCCGGCGCTGCCCGGGGCGCGGTTGGAGTTCATGCTGGCCGACGCCACACCGGTCGCGGCTATCACCACCGCCGACCTGCGCCCGCGGCTGCCTGAGCACGGCCCCGTGGTGATCGACGTCGCGGACGTTGTCATCGGTGGGTATCCGTCCACGGCGTTGCCGTTGCCGGCCGCCGATGACATGGCCTACGTCATCTACACCTCCGGCACCACCGGCGTGCCCAAAGGCGTTGCCATCGCCCACCACAACGTCATCCGGCTGGTGGACTCGCTGGGTGCCGTCCTGCCGCGCGCGGGCGTGTGGGCGCAGTGTCACTCTTATGCCTTCGACGTCTCGGTGTGGGAGATGTGGGGCGCGCTGCTGGGCGGCGGCCGGCTGGTGCTGGTTCCCGAATCGGTTGCGATCTCGCCCAAGGACTTTCACGACTTGCTGGCCTCCCATCACGTCGACGTGCTGACCCAGAGCCCGTCGGCGCTGGGAATGCTGTCGCCACAGGGTCTGGATTCGATGGCGCTGGTGGTGGGTGCGGAGGCTTGCCCGTCCGAGCTGGTGGATCGGTGGGCGCCGGGCCGGGTGATGATCAACGCCTACGGGCCGACCGAGACGACGGTGGATGCGTCGATGAGCGCGCCGCTCACAGCGGGTTCGGGGGCGCCGCCGATCGGGTCGCCGGTGGCGGGGGCGGCGTTGTTCGTGCTGGACGGGTGGTTGAATCCGGTGCCGCCCGGGGTGGTCGGGGAGTTGTATGTGGCAGGTGCCGGAGTGGGTGTCGGGTACTGGCGTCGCAGCGGTTTGACGGCGTCGCGGTTTGTGGCATGCCCGTTCGGTGAGCCGGGCCTGCGCATGTATCGCACCGGGGACCTGGTGCGGTGGCGCCCGGACGGGCAGCTGGAGTACCTCGGCCGCGCCGACGAGCAGGTCAAGATCCGCGGGTATCGCATCGAGTGCGGCGAAGTCGCCGCGGCGCTGGCCGAGCTGCCCGGCGTGGATCAGGCGGTCGTGGTCGTGCGCGAGGACCGGCTGGTCGGCTACGCGACCGGAAGTGTGGACCCCGTAGCAGCGCGCGCCCACCTCGCCGAGCGGCTGCCGTCGTACCTGGTGCCGGCGGTGGTGGTAGCGGTCGATGCGCTGCCGTTGACGGCCAACGGCAAACTCGACACCCGTGCCCTGCCGGCACCGGAGTACCGGGACGGCGATCGCTACCAGCCGCCAGCCACGCCGATCGAGGAGATGGTGGCCGACGTTTACGCCCGCATCCTGGGTGTTGACCGCGTCGGCGTGCAGGAGTCGTTCTTCGACCTGGGCGGAGATTCGCTGTCGGCGATGCGGGTGATCGCCGCGATCAACGCAGCCCTCGACGCCGATCTGAAGGTGGCCGCGATGTTCGACGCGCCGTCGGTCAGAGGCCTGAGCCAGCACCTGGCCGCGGGAGTGAGCCCCCGCAGCGGGCGCTGTGCCGCCGTCCACGGCCGCGACGCCACCGAGATCCGCGCCGGCGACCTCATGCTGGACAAGTTCATCGACGACACGACGCTGGCCGCCGCCCCGACGCTGGCGGGCCCGAGTGCCGAGGTGCGCACGGTCCTGCTGACCGGGGCGACCGGCTTCGTCGGGCGCTACCTGGTCCTGGAACTGCTTCGCCAGATGGAGCTGGTCGAAGGCACGCTGATCTGCTTGGTGCGCGGCGAGTCCGACGAAGGCGCACGGCGGCGTCTGGACCAGACCTTCGACAGCGGTGACCCGAAACTGTTGCGGCACTTCCGGGAACTGGCTGCCGACCATCTGGAGGTCGTCGCCGGCGACAAGGCTGAGCCCGACCTGGGGCTGGACCCGCAGACCTGGCAGCGCCTGGCCGACACCGTCGACCTGATCGTCGATTCGGCCGCGGTGGTCAGCGCCGTGCTGCCGTACAGCGAGCTGTTCGGACCCAACGTCGCCGGCACCGCCGAGCTGATCCGGATCGCGCTGAACACCAAGCTCAAGGCCTACAGCTACGTCTCGACCGCCGACGTCGGTGACCAGATCGAGCCGTCGGCGTTCACCGAGGACGCCGACATCCGGGACATCAGCCCGACCCGCACCATCGACGCGAGCCTGACCAACGGCTACGGCAACACCAAATGGGCCGCCGAGGTGCTGCTGCGCGAGGCCAATGATCTGTGCGGGCTCCCGGTGGCGGTGTTCCGCTGCGGAATGATCCTGGCCGACACCACCTATGCCGGCCAACTCAACGTGTCCGACGTGGTCACCCGGATGGCGCTGAGCCTGGTGTGCACCGGCGTCGCGCCCGGTTCGTTCTATCAGCTGGACGCCGACGGCAACCGCCAACCGGCGCACTTCGACGGGCTGCCCGTCGAATTCGTCGCCGAGGCGATCGCCGCGCTGCGTCCCCGACTGGTAGCCGAATATGCGACCTACCACGTGATGAACCCGCACGACGATGGCATCGGGCTCGACGTGTGCGTGGACTGGCTGATCGAGGCCGGATACCCGATCGAGCGCATCGACGATTTCGGGGAGTGGCTGCAGCGGTTCGAGACCGGCCTGCGCGCGCTGCCGGATGGTCAGCGGCGCCACTCGGTGCTGCAGATGTTGCAGCTGCGTGGTTCCCGGCGCCTACAGCCCCTTCCGCCGACCCACGGGTCCTCCGCGCCGACCGAACGATTCCGTGCCGCGGTGCGGGACGCGAAAATCGGGCCCGACAAGAACAATCCGGGTATCCCGCAAATCTCGGCGGCGATCATCGTCAAGTACGTCGCCGACCTGAAACTGCTCGGACTGCTCTGATCGCCATGCTCAGTTTGCTTCGCGCGCATTGGAAGTCGATGACGGTGAGCATGCTGCTGCTCGGCCTGGCGACGGTGCTCACCCTGCTGCAGCCGCTGCTGGCCGGCCGGCTTGTCGACCGTGCCGCGGCGGGCTTACCCATTCTGACGTTGGCGATCTTGTTGTTGGGCATGCTCGTCGGACAGTTTCTGCTGGAGGCGTTGGGTCATTTCCGGCTGGAACGGACCGGCGAGAAGATGGTGTTGGAATTGCGGTCCGTCTTCACCGATCACGTCGTTCGCCTGCCCATCGGACTGCTGGACCGGGGTCGCACCGGGGACCTGCTGTCGCGCGGAACCAGCGACGCCAGCCTGGTGCGCGATATGCCACGCGCCTTGGCCGACATCGTGTTTGGAGCGCTGACCTTGGCCGGCGCGAGTATCTTCATGCTCTCCATCGACCCCGTCACGGTGGGTATCGTGGTCGTAGTCATGACGGTGGCGTTCGCCGCCGGCGCTCCGCTGCTGTCCCGGATCCAACGCGCCTCGTTGAATCGTCAAGTCGCACTGAGCGATTACACGGCGGGCCTGGACCGAGCGCTCGGCGCTGCGCGCACCGTCAAGCTGTTCGGCGCCGAAGACCGCGAGGTGAAGTCCATCGGCGTCAGCGCGAAAGCCGCGTATGAGTCGGGCGTCCGCATTGCGTTGTCCACCGCCGTCGACTTGTCCATCATCCGGATGGGCATCACCGGGTCTTTTCTGGCGATCATGATCATCGATGGGCGCCGGGTTGCCCACGGCAGCTTAGCGGTTGGCCAGTTCGTCAGTCTGTTCGCGTTCGCCATGTACGCGCTCTTCCCGGTCACCGCAGGCATTACCGCACTCAACTTGCTGCGCACCGCCGCCGGCGCGTATCAACACCTGACGACCACGCTGCACGAGCTGCCGGAAGGCGACCCGCCGGTGCTCGCCCCTGCGGAGGGCACGTCGGGGGAGGCCCGGGACACCGCGCCTTTGGTCGAGTTCGACCACGTCTCTTTTGCTTTCGGTCGCGACCCGGTCCTCGACGACGTCTCCTTCACGCTCGGCCGGGACCAGATCACCGCGCTGATCGGGCCGTCGGGCGCCGGAAAGTCAACCGTTCTGGCGCTGCTGTGCCGCTTCCACGACCCCACCGCCGGCGCGGTGCGCTGGGAAGGCCAGGATGTCCGCAGCGTCCCGCTCAGAGATCTCCGTGGCCGGCTCGGGCTGCTGGAACAGGACGCACCGCTGCTCAACGGCACCATCCGGGACAACCTGCTCATCGCCGACCCGGACGCCGGCGACGACGATTTATGGCTCGTCCTCGAACAGGCGAACATCGCCGACGAAATCGCCCGTCTCCCTGGGCGGCTCGACACCGCGGTACTGGAACGCGGGCGCGGTCTGTCCGGTGGCCAACGGCAACGACTGGCCCTGGCCCGCGCATTTCTGTCGCGCTCGCAGCTGATCCTGATGGACGAGCCGACCGCCCACCTGGACCGTGCCAACGAGTACGACGTGATGAGCAACCTGCTGCAGGCGCGCGGCCAGCGCAGTCTGCTGGTGGTCACCCACCGGCTTTCCACCGTCACCCACGCCGACCAGATCCTGGTTCTTCAGCACGGGCGGATCCAGGCGACCGGTACCCACACCGAACTCATGCGCACACCCCTCTACCGCGAACTGATCGAACAGGAATTTCTCCGGCGAGCAGACGCACAGGCACCCAATTAGGCCCTAAATTGGGTGCTTTTGCGCCTGCTCGCGCCAACTCGGAAGGAAGTGTCGTTGCTGTCGGGAACCGCTCGACTCGCCATCGCCGCGCCGCGTCGGGTCCTTGCCGTGGCCGTGCTGGTCGTGATCGGCGCGGCGATCTTCGGCGTCCCGGTAGTCAAGACGCTGTCGGCCGGCGGGGGAGTCGATCCGGGCGCCGAGTCGTCACAAGCATCCGCGCTGCTGTCGAAGAAGTTCGACCAGGGCGATATGGGACTGGTGATCACGCTCACCTCCGACGGCGGGGCGCAAGGAACCGAGGCGACCGCAGTTGGCACCGATATCGTTGCGCGGCTGCAGCATTCGCCGAATGTCGGGCAGGTGGTATCGGCGTGGAGTGTGTCGCCGGCGGCGGCGCATTCGTTCATCAGCAAGGACGGCAGAACGGGACTGATCCTAGCCGCGATCACCGGTGGCGAGACCAACGCCCAGATCAACGCCAAGCAGCTGGCTGACGAGCTCGTCCACGATCGCGACGGCGTGACGGTGCGCGCCGGCGGGGACGCCGCCGTCAACTGGCAGGTCAACGAGCAAACCCAAAAAGACCTGTTGTTCATGGAATCGGTAGCGCTGCCGCTGAGTTTTCTGGTGCTGGTCTGGGTTTTCGGCGGATTGGTGGCGGCCGCGCTGCCGGTGACCGTCGGCATCTCCGCGATTCTGGGTGCCCTGGCGTCGCTGCGCGCCATCTCGCTGTTCGCCAACGTGTCCATCTTCGCGCTGAACCTGGCCGTCGCGATGGGCATGGCCTTGGCCGTCGACTACACGTTGTTGATCCTCAGCCGCTTCCGCGATGAGCTGGCAGAAGGTCGGACTCGCGACGCGGCGGTGATCCGCACGATGGCCACCGCCGGCCGCACCGTGCTGTTCTCGGCGATGACGGTCGCGCTGTCGATGGCGACGATGGTCCTGTTCCCGCAATACTTCCTGAAATCGTTCGCCTACGCGGGGGCTGCGGTGGTGGCGTTCGCGGCAGCCGCAGCGGTCATCGTGACACCGGCGGCGATCGTGCTGTTGGATACGCGGCTCGACTCGCTGGACGTGCGCCGGCTGCTGCGCCGGATCATGCGGCGGCCGGATCCCCAACCGGCACCGTCCGAGCAATGGTTCTGGTACCGCTGGACGAAGTCCGTCATGCGCCACGCGGTGCCGATCGCTCTCGCCGTCACGGTGCTCCTGCTGCTGCTCGGCGCACCGTTCCACCGGGTGAAGTGGGGATTTGCCGACGACCGGATCCTGCCCACCTCCGCCTCGGCACGCCAGGTCGGCGACCAGCTACGCAAAGACTTCCCGGGCAACGGGGTCCCCGATATCACCGTCGTGCTCCCGAACGCGACCGACGTGACCCTGCCCGACCTGGACGCCTACGCCGCCGCGCTGTCGCGAGTGCCTGACGTGTCCTCGGTGTCGTCGCCGCGGGGCACGTTCGTCAACGGCGTGATGCAGCCCGGCCCGCCCTTGGGAGCCAGCGGTTTCAGGGACCGCAGCGCCTTCCTGACGGTAGGCACTACCGCACCGCTGTACTCCACCGCATCGAATGTTCAGCTGGACCGGCTGCATGCCGTTGCGACCCCGGCGGGCAGACCGGTGCAGTTCGCCGGCCTGGCGCAGAGCAACCGCGACACGGTACACGCGATCGCTTCGCGGCTGCCGCTGGTGCTCATGACCATCGCGGCGATCACCTTGGTGCTGGTGTTCCTGCTGACGGGTAGCGCGGTGCTGCCCTTCCAGGCGGTGCTGACGAACACCTTGTCGCTCACCGCGGCGTTCGGTGCGCTGGTATGGGTGTTTCAGGAGGGACACCTCGGCGCGCTGGGAACGGTCGCGATCGGCACGCTGGGGGTGGACGTGCCGGTGTTGTTGTTCTGCATCGCTTTCGGCCTCTCGATGGATTACGAGGTGTTCCTGGTCGCGCGCATTCGGGAGTACTGGCTGGCGTCACACCGCGGGTGGGGCGCCAACGACCGGAGCGTCGCGCTGGGGGTGGCCCATACCGGGCGGGTGATCACCGCCGCGGCGCTGATCATGGCAATCTCCTTTGCCGCACTGATGGCCGCGCAGGTGTCGTACATGCGGCTGTTCGGACTCGGGCTGACAGTGGCGGTCGTGGTCGACGCCACGCTGGTGCGGATGCTGCTGGTGCCGGCGTTCATGCACATGCTCGGCCGGGTCAACTGGTGGGCGCCGAAATCGCTGGC
>NZ_DATJYB010000006.1:0-2148 GCF_035499775.1 Mycobacterium sp.
GATCGGGACCGAGGACCGCGTCATCCCCCCTGCCACCCAGCGCAGCATGGCCGAGCGGGCGGGCTCCACAATCACCGAAGTCGCAGGATCGCACGTATCGATGGTGTCGCATCCTGCGGCTGCGATCGACGCCATCCTCGCCGCCGTCGCCGCCATCGGCGATTAGGAAGGAACCTCCTTCGGCGGGCCTTGGCGGCGGGTGATGCCGGGAAAGCCGGCTACGCATTAGCAGTTCGGGGCTGAATGATCCCGAACGGCTGGACTAATGTCCGCGATCGGTCCGCCGTGAACGATGCCGCACGGGTTTGAACTGCAACCCGGGTACGCGGCCAAGGCCAGGGCAGGAGGAGAGTAGGGCTGTGACATCGGCTGTGACCCCGTACACGACGCGTCTGCTCACGCCCGATACCTGGGATGACTTCGCCGCACTGGTTGAGGCGAACAACGGTGTCTGGGGTGGCTGCTGGTGCATCGGCTTTCATCCCGAGGGCATCAGCAAGGACAGCACCGTAGCGGGCAACCGCGAGGCCAAGCTCGCTCACGTGAACAACGGCACCATCCACCAGATGCTCGTCTATCACGACGGCCGGTGCGTGGGCTGGTGCCAGTACGGGCCACCGGCCGAGGTGGCTACCATCAAGAACCCCAAGGCCTATGAAAAGGGCCTAGCCGAGTTGCCTGACTGGCGGATCGGCTGCTTGTTCACCGGCTCCGGATCCCGCCGCCAAGGCGTGGCGCGGGCCGGGGTTGCCGCGGTGCTGGCCGCGATAGCTCATGCTGGCGGAGGCTTGGTCGAGGCCTACCCCGAGCAGGTGGCTGGACGTGACCCGCAACGTGGCGCTTACCTGCATACCGGGCCGGAGAGCCTGTTCGAAGAGTTCGGATTCGTCCGCGACCGTCGCATCGCCAAGTGGCGCTGGGTCATGCGTCTGCGCATCTCCGCATAGTTTCCTGAGTCTTAATTCGCCAGCAGTTTGTTGGCTGGGGCGGTGCCGAGCTCGGAGCTGGTTTCCCCTCTACCTCACCACGGTGGTCTTGCAACGAGTGTGCCAGCCAGCGTCAAAGGGTCCGTGCTTGCCTCGGGGCTGGTCCGGCGCAACTCGATCAGCAGTTCCACGAGATGCTGGAGGCGGCCGGCACCGGATCATTGGCCCGTGCTGCTGGGTTCGTAATCTCGTTGAGCGCTTCATGACCCTCTGCGAAGATGTGGCCGGTGGGATGGGAGGCGCTCGAGCAGTGGGGTGACGACGTGGTTCGCAGCGAACGGCTCACCGGCGGAGTTGGCGTCAACGTGGTGTGGAGCGTACGCGTCAACGGGCACCTCGCGATCGGTCGTCTCGGCCGGCGCAGCGACGCTGATCTCGCATGGGAGACCGACCTGTTGCGACACCTCCACCGAGAAGGGATGCCGGTGCCGGTGCCGATCCCGACCACGGACGGCCGGCACTTCGTCGACGGTCTGGTGGTGATGACCTATGTGGAGGGCGGACCGCCCGAGACCGAAGCCGACTGGCGTCGCGTCACCGACACACTCCGCCAGCTGCATCGGCTGACACAGGGCTGGCCACAGCGCCCGGGCTGGCGATCGTCGACCGACCTCCTGCATGCCGAGACCGGGACCAGGGTCAACCTCGGCGCAATGCCGCCCGACGGTGTTGCTCGATGCCGAGCAGCGTGGGCGCGACTCACCGGTCGCACGACGCGCGTCGTCCACGGCGATCCCAACCCGGGCAACATCCGCATGACCGCGGATCGCGTCGCGATGATCGACTGGGACGAGTCGCACGTCGACGTCCCCGACCTCGACCTGGCGCTGCCGCACAACGCCGCCGGTCTCGGCAACGACGCGTATGACATCGCCGCGCAAGCGCGCGCCGCATGGGAAGCCGCCGTCTGCTGGGACCCCAGCGGGACCGACCAGTTCGCAGTCAAGCGGCTCGCCGAGGTTCGCGCGATCTGAGCAGCAGCGAATCGACAGAGCGCACTGAACACTGCGATCGCGCGCGAGACGGGGTGGCGCGATCATGCCTGATCCTTTCAGGCGGGCTGTCGGTAGCTGGCCAGTTTGCTCACTTGGTGCTGCCCAGCTTGGCTGGGGATATGGATCCAGCCCGGGTAGCGGTTACCTGCGATTTCCGCACGTACGAG
>NZ_DATJYB010000007.1:0-7059 GCF_035499775.1 Mycobacterium sp.
ACTGGCACGCGACGGGAGCATCGACCCGTCGGTGGCGGTCGCGGCCGCCCGTCAGTATCAGATCGACGACGTGCTGGCCGCCCCGGAGCAGACATCCGATCCCGGCGTGGCCTGACTGCACGCCGAGCAGACGCAGAATCGCACGCGGAAGGCCTTCCGGGTGCGATTCTGTGTCTGCTCGTGGCAGCGCGCCACACCCCAGCTTTGGCGGAAACTTCCAGAAAACTGGCGTAGCTTTTAGGGGTGAGCGACAACCAGACCACGTCTCTGTCCAGCCTGCCCAAGCCCAGATCGGCGCTGGAGCTCCTGGACGCCGTGCCCGATTCCCTGCTGCGGCGGTTGAAGCAGTACTCGGGACGGCTCGCCACCGAGGCGGTGTCGGCGATGCAGGAGCGGTTGCCGTTCTTCGCGGAGCTAGAAGCGTCCCAACGCGCCAGCGTCGCGCTGGTGGTGCAGACCGCCGTCGTCAACTTCGTCGAATGGATGCAAGACCCGCACAGCAATGTCAGCTACACCGCCCAGGCGTTCGAGCTGGTCCCCCAGGACCTGACCCGACGGATCGCACTGAGTCACAGCGTGGACATGGTGCGCGTCACCATGGAGTTCTTCGAGGAGGTCGTCCCGCTGCTGGCCCGCTCGGACGAGCAGCTGACGGCCCTGATGGTGGGCATCTTGAAGTACAGCCGCGACCTGGCGTTCACCGCCGCCACGGCCTATGCCAACGCGGCTGAAGCGCGCGGTACCTGGGACAGCCGAATGGAGGCCAGCGTCGTCGACGCGGTGGTGCGCGGCGACACCGGCCCCGAGCTGCTGTCCCGCGCCGCCGCGTTGAACTGGGACACGACCTCGCCGGCGACGGTGGTGGTGGGTACCCCGGCGCCGGGCCGCGACCGCTCCCGCGACGAGCTCGACAGCGAGCGGGCCAGCCAGGACGTCCGCGATATCGCCGCCCGCCACGGTCGCGCGGCGCTCACCGACGTGCACGGCACCTGGCTGGTGGCGATCGTGTCCGGCCAGCTGTCGCCCACCGAGAAGTTCCTGGGCGACCTGGTCGACGCGTTCTCGGATGGCCCGGTGGTGATCGGGCCCACCGCACCCATGCTGACCGCGGCCTACCACAGCGCCAGCGAGGCGATTTCCGGGATGAACGCCGTCGCCGGCTGGAGCGGGGCGCCCCGGCCGGTACTGGCCCGAGAACTCCTGCCCGAACGCGCTCTGATGGGGGATGCGTCGGCGATCGTGGCCTTGCATACCGACGTGATGCGCCCGCTCGCCGACGCCGGACCGACGCTCATCGAGACCCTTAACGCTTATTTAGATTGTGGCGGCGCGATCGAGGCCTGTGCGCGCAAGTTGTTCGTTCATCCAAACACCGTGCGGTACCGGCTCAAGCGGATCACCGACTTCACCGGGCGCGATCCCACCCAGCCGCGCGACGCATACGTGCTGCGCGTGGCGTCGACAGTCGGCCAGCTCAACTACCCCACGCCCCCCTCCAGCGTTGACAAGAACGCCGCGGCTTCGGTTCCTCTGCCGGTCAGAAGTGGTGCCGCGACGGCCTCCGCGTGATAGTGATCCAGGCAACAGATCGCGGGACGATATCAAACATGTAGCTTAGAGGCCTGTTTTGTAGGGTCTCTACAAAAACCTAAGACGAGGTTCATAATCTGTTACACCCGCCAAAACCGTTTCCACAGTGTTCTCTTAGACACGTGACTGCATTTCTTGCGCCCGGACAGGGTTCCCAGACCGAGGGGATGCTTTCGCCGTGGCTGGAACTGCCCGGCGCAGCAGACCAGATTGCGTCGTGGTCGAAGGCCAGCGGCTTGGATCTCGAGCGCCTGGGTACCACCGCGTCGACCGAGGAGATCACCGACACCGCGGTCGCCCAGCCCTTGATCGTTGCCGCCACCCTGCTGGCTCACCAGGAGCTGACCCGCCGCGGCCTCCTCGCTGACGAGGAGCTCATCGTGGCCGGCCACTCCGTCGGCGAGATCGCGGCCTACGCGATCGCCGGTGTGATGGCCGCCGATGATGCCGTCGCGCTGGCCGCCACCCGCGGTGCGGAGATGGCCAAGGCGTGCGCCCTCGAGCCGACCGGCATGTCCGCCGTGCTCGGCGGCGAGGAGGACGACGTGCTGAGTCGTCTCGACCAGCTCGACCTGATTCCCGCGAACCGCAACGCCGCCGGTCAGATCGTCGCGGCGGGCCTGCTGACCGCGTTGGAAAAGCTCGCCGAAGACCCGCCGACCAGGGCGCGGGTGCGCGCTTTGGGCGTCGCCGGGGCGTTCCACACCGAGTTCATGGCTCCGGCCCTGGATGGCTTTGCCGCGGCTGCGGCCGCTATCGCGACCGCCGAGCCCACCGCCGCGCTGCTGTCCAACTACGACGGAAAGCCCGTGGCCTCCGCGGCCGCCGCGATGGACACGCTGGTCGCCCAGCTCACCCGGCCGGTGCGCTGGGACCTGTGCACCGCCACGCTGCGGGAAAACAATATCGCGGCGATCGTCGAGTTCCCGCCCGCGGGCACGCTCAGCGGTATCGCCAAAAGAGAGCTTCGGGGAGTGCCGGCACGCGCCGTCAAGTCACCCGCAGACCTGGACGAGTTGGCCAACCTGTAACTAACGCCGGCTCCAACCAGTACCAAGTACGTCAGTTCGATTTGCACACAACATATTACGAAGGGAAGCAAAGTCGTGGCCGTAACTCAGGAAGAAATCATTGCCGGTATTGCCGAGATCATCGAAGAGGTCACCGGTATCGAGCCGTCCGAGATCACCCCGGAGAAGTCGTTCGTCGATGACCTCGACATCGATTCGCTGTCGATGGTCGAGATCGCGGTGCAGACCGAGGACAAGTACGGCGTGAAGATCCCCGACGAGGACCTCGCTGGGCTGCGTACCGTCGGTGACGTCGTCGCCTACATCCAGAAGCTTGAGGAAGAGAACCCCGAGGCTGCCGAGGCGCTGCGCGCCAAGATGTCCACCGAGCACGCGGACACGGTTGCCAACGTTCAGGCAAGGATGGAAGAAAGCAAGTGACCAAGCCTTCCACTGCTAATGGCGGTTTCCCCAGCGTTGTGGTGACCGCCGTCACAGCGACGACGTCAATCTCGCCGGACATCGAGAGCACGTGGAAGGGTCTGTTGGCCGGCGAGAGCGGCATCCACGTACTCGAAGACGACTTCATCACCAAATGGGACCTGCCCGTCAAGATCGGTGGCCACCTCAAGGAGCCGGTCGACAACCACATGGGCCGGCTGGACCTGCGACGCATGTCGTATGTCCAGCGGTTGAGCAAGTTGCTTGCCGGCCAGCTGTGGGAGTCCGCGGGCACCCCTGAGGTCGACCCGGACCGGTTCACCGTCGTGGTGGGCACCGGTCTGGGTGGCGCCGAGAGGATCGTGGAGAGCTACGACCTGATGAACGAGGGCGGGCCCCGCAAGGTGTCCCCGCTCGCCGTTCAGATGATCATGCCCAACGGCGCCGCGGCGACCGTCGGGTTGCAGCTGGGGGCACGCGCCGGGGTGATCACTCCGGTGTCGGCCTGTTCGTCTGGCTCCGAGGCAATCGCCCACGCGTGGCGTCAGATCGTGATGGGTGACGCGGACGTCGCCGTCTGCGGCGGGGTCGAAGGGCCGATCGAGGCGCTGCCGATCGCTGCGTTCTCGATGATGCGGGCCATGTCGACCCGCAACGACGAGCCGGAGCGCGCGTCGCGGCCGTTCGACAAAGACCGCGACGGCTTCGTGTTCGGCGAGGCCGGTGCGCTGATGCTCATCGAGACCGAGGAACACGCCAAGGCCCGCGGCGCTACGCCGTTGGCCCGGCTGATGGGTGCCGGTATCACCTCGGATGCCTTCCACATGGTGGCGCCCGCGGCGGACGGTGTGCGTGCCGGTCGGGCAATGCAACGCTCGATGGAGCTGGCAGGCCTGGACCCCAAGGACATCGACCACATCAACGCGCACGGAACGGCCACGCCGATCGGTGATGCTGCGGAGGCCAACGCCATCCGGGTCGCCGGTTGCGAGCACGCCGCGGTGTATGCGCCGAAGTCGGCGCTGGGCCACTCCATCGGTGCGGTGGGCGCCCTCGAGTCGTGCCTCACCGTGCTGTCGCTGCGTGACGGCGTCATCCCGCCCACCTTGAACTACGAAACCCCGGATCCTGAGATCGACCTGGATGTTGTCGCGGGCGAGCCTCGCTACGGCGAGTACCGCTACGCGATCAACAACTCGTTCGGGTTCGGCGGCCACAATGTGGCGCTCGCGTTTGGGCGTTACTAAGCACGGAAGGAACCTTGGCCAGACCAATGGGGGCACAGTTAAGTACGGGGAATGGCTTCCCCGAAGTGGTCGTCACCGGCATTGCCATGACGACTGCGCTCGCAACCGACGCCGAGAACACGTGGAAATTGTTGCTCGACGGGCAAAGCGGTATCCGCACGCTTGACGACCCGTTTGTCGAGGAATACGACCTGCCGGTTCGGATCGGCGGGCATCTGTTGGAGGAATTCGACCACCAGCTGACGCGGATCGAACTGCGCCGGACAGGATATCTGCAGAGGATGTCCACCATCGTCGGCCGGCGGGTATGGGAGAGCGCGGGCTCGCCCGACGTCGACACCAACCGGTTGATGGTGTCCATCGGCACCGGCCTGGGCTCGGCCGAAGAGCTCGTATTCGGCTATCAGGAGATGCACGAGCGCGGGTTCAGAGCGATCTCGCCGCTGACCGTGCAGAAGTACATGCCCAACGGGGCGGCCGCGGCAGTAGGCCTCGAACGGCACGCTAAGGCAGGCGTCATGACGCCGATATCGGCGTGTGCCTCCGGCGCCGAGGGCATCGCCCGTGCGTGGCAGCAAATTGCGCTCGGTGAGGCCGACATCGCAATCTGCGGCGGCGTGGAAACAAAGATCGAGGCGGTGCCGATTGCCGGCTTCGCCAATATGCGAATCGTGATGTCCACCAACAACGATGACCCCGCCGGTGCGTGCCGCCCGTTCGATAAGGACCGGGATGGCTTCGTTTTCGGCGAGGCCGGCGCTTTGATGGTGATTGAGACCGAGGAGCACGCCAAGGCTCGCGGTGCCAACATCCTGGCCCGAATCATGGGGGCCAGCATCACCTCGGACGGCTTCCACATGGTGGCACCGGACCCCAACGGAGAACGTGCCGGGCACGCGATGACGCGTGCGGTTCAACTGGCTGGCCTTACCCCGGGTGACATCGATCACGTCAACGCCCACGCCACCGGCACTCAGGTCGGTGACGTTGCCGAGAGCAAGGCCATTAACAACGCCCTCGGTAGCCATCACCCGGCGGTGTATGCACCGAAATCTGCCCTCGGCCATTCGGTCGGTGCGGTCGGCGCGGTAGAATCGATCTTGACCGTGCTTGCATTGCGGGATCAGGTGATCCCGCCAACACTGAACCTGGTGAACCTCGATCCAGAGATCGACTTGGACGTGGTGGCAGGTAGGCCGCGGCCGGGTAACTACCGGTACGCACTCAACAACTCGTTCGGATTCGGCGGGCACAACGTCGCACTCGCCTTTGGGCGGTATTAGATCGCCAAGCATTCTTGGCATCACTCGGAACTAGGAGACTAGCGATGACAATCATGGCCCCCGCGGCGGTTGGCGAGTCGCTCGACCCTCGCGATCCGCTGTTGCGTCTGTGTACTTTCTTCGACGACGACAGCGTCGAACTGCTACATGAGCGTGACCGCTCCGGCGTGCTGGCCGCGTCGGGCACCGTGAACGGCTTGCGCACCATTGCGTTCTGCACGGACGGAACCGTGATGGGCGGCGCGATGGGTATCGAAGGCTGCACACACATCGTCAACGCCTATGACACCGCCATCGAGGAGCAGAGCCCGATCGTGGGTATCTGGCACTCGGGTGGCGCCCGGCTCGCCGAAGGCGTCCGCGCGCTGCATGCGGTCGGTTTGGTGTTCGAGGCCATGATCCGTGCGTCGGGCTACATTCCCCAGGTCTCGGTGGTCGTCGGCTTCGCCGCCGGCGGTGCCGCCTACGGTCCGGCACTGACCGACGTCGTCGTAATGGCGCCGGAGAGCCGGGTTTTCGTCACCGGGCCCGACGTGGTGCGCAGCGTCACCGGCGAGGACGTCGACATGGCGTCGCTCGGTGGCCCGGAGACCCACCACAAGAAGTCCGGTGTGTGCCACATCGTCGCCGACGACGAACTCGACGCCTACGAGCGCGGCCGCCGGTTGGTCGGATTATTCTGCCAGCAAGGGCATTTCGACCGTTCCAAGGCCGAGGCCGGTGACACCGACATCCACGCGTTGCTGCCCGAATCCGCTCGGCGCGCCTACGACGTGCACCCTATCGTGACCGCGATCCTGGACGAGGAAACGCCTTTCGACGAATTCCAGGCCAACTGGGCGCCGTCGATGGTGGTCGGGCTGGGCCGGCTGTCCGGCCGCACGGTCGGAGTGCTGGCCAACAACCCGCTACGCCTGGGCGGCTGCCTGAACTCCGAAAGTGCTGAGAAGGCAGCCCGTTTCGTGCGACTGTGCGACGCGTTCGGCATTCCACTGGTGGTGGTCGTCGACGTCCCCGGCTACCTGCCGGGTGTCGACCAGGAGTGGGGCGGCGTGGTGCGTCGCGGCGCCAAGCTGCTGCACGCCTTTGGCGAGTGCACGGTTCCGCGCGTCACGCTGGTTACCCGAAAGACCTACGGCGGGGCCTACATTGCGATGAACTCGCGTTCGCTGAACGCCACCAAGGTGTTCGCGTGGCCGGACGCCGAGGTCGCGGTGATGGGCGCCAAGGCGGCCGTCGGCATCCTGCACAAGAAGAAGCTGGCCGCCGCGCCGGAGCACGAGCGCGAGGCGCTGCACGACGAGCTGGCCGCCGAGCACGAGCGGATCGCCGGTGGCGTGGACAGCGCCATCGACCTCGGTGTGGTCGACGAGAAGATCGACCCGGCGCATACTCGCAGCAAGCTCACCGAAGCGCTGGCCCAGGCACCGGCACGCCGCGGCCGCCACAAGAACATCCCGCTGTAAGGGCACCTTTTACCGCGAGCAG
>NZ_DATJYB010000008.1:0-5275 GCF_035499775.1 Mycobacterium sp.
CGTCGGGGCCGTCGGTGTGCACCACTTCCGGCCCGGGCGGGTGGGCTCGACGGCCGCGGCACTGGCCTCCTCGGCGCACTGCGCCGTGGCGGTCATTCGAAGCGAACAGACCGCGGGGCGCACCGGTTTGATCGTCGTCGATGTCCACGGGTCAATCGACAACGGCGTGTTGCTGGGAAGCGCGATCGAGGAAGCGCGGCTGCGCAACGCGGCGCTTCGGGCAGTCACCTGCCGGCCGAATGCCGGCGACGACGACGCGGACGCCGAGCGGCGAATACGCGCCGACCTGGAGCGTCGGTTGGCACGTTGGACCAAGCGGTACCCGGACGTCCGGGTGGAGACGGCCGCACTGCACGGCAGCCTCCTTGACGACCTGGCCGCGAACGCCGCGTCGGTGCAATTGGTCGTTGTCGGTGCCCGCGACCACCAGGGCATGGGAGAACTCCTCGGCCCGTCCGGCAATGCGGTGCTGCACAACGCCGCCTGCTCGGTCCTGATCGTCGATCATCAACATCTATGATCGGACTGCGGGCGGCTGTCTGGGCGGCATTCAGGGCGAGGAGCGTGAGATGCTAGATCCCACAAAGAAATACGGAATATTGGTCTGCGCCGACGGATCAGCAGAGTCGGACGCCGCGGTTGCCTGGGCAGCCCGCGAAGCCGTCATGCGCAACGCGCCGATCACGCTGTTTCACGCGGTCGCCCCGGTGGTCGTCGGCTGGCCGGTGGGACAGCTTTACACCGACATGCCGGACTGGCAGAAAGACAACGCACAGCACGTCATCGAGCGGGCGCAAAAGGTTCTCACCACCAGCTTGGGTGAGTCCGGGTCGCCAGAAGTGCGTACCGAGTTGGCCTACTCCGCCGTCGTGCCGACACTCATTGAGGCCTCCAAGCGAGCGTCGATGATCGTCGTCGGCAGCGTGGGGATGGGCGCGCTGGGCCGGCTGCTGCTGGGCTCGGTCAGTACGGCGCTGCTCCAGCACGCGCATTGCCCAGTCGCTGTGGTTCATTCCGACGGCGGCGCGGCGCCCGACGCCCCAGTGGTGGTCGGCATCGACGGGTCGCCGGCATCGCAGACCGCGACGGCGCTGGCCTTCGACGAAGCCTCCCGCCGCGGGGTCGAACTCGTGGCGTTGCACGCCTGGAGCGATGTCGGGGTGTTTCCGGTCCTGGGCATGGACTGGCGCGACCGCGAACGCGACGGAGAGGAAGTGTTGGCCGAGCGCCTGGCCGGTTGGCAGGAGCAGTACCCGGACGTCCAGGTGCGCCGAGAGCTGGTCTGTGACACGCCCGCCCGGTGGCTGCTGCAGGAGTGTGAGAACGCGCAACTGGTGGTGCTCGGCAGCCGCGGCCGCGGGGGATTCCCCGGCATGCTGCTGGGTTCGGTGAGTTCCGCGGTAGCACATGCAGCAAGAATCCCGGTGATCGTCACGCCCGCGAAAGGCCTTTAGTCCCTTACGATGAAGGCCTTTCGGCCGACGTGATTGCAAACGCCGCCCGGTAGCGTGAAATTCGTGACCTATGTGATTGGCAGAGCGTGCGTGGACGTGATGGAGAAGTCCTGCGTAAAGGAGTGTCCGGTCGACTGCATCTACGAGGGCGCTCGGACGATGTACATCAACCCCGACGAGTGCGTGGATTGTGGTGCGTGCAAACCGGCTTGCCGCCTGGACGCGATCTTCTGGGAAGGCGATCTGCCCGACGACGAGCTGGAACACCGCGCTGACAACGCGGCCTTCTTCCAGCTGATCCTGTCGGACCGAGATGCTCCGCTTGGTTCGCCGGGCGGCGCCGCGACTTTGGGCCCAGTCGGCCTGGACACGCCTCTGGTCGCGGCGCTGCCCGCACGGGAGGATTGAGCAACCCGGGGTTGCGAGAGGAGGAGACCGAAATGTCTGGATCGCTAGGGCCTCTGGGCATTGTCGTCGGGGTCGATGGCTCACCCGCATCGAATGCTGCTGTGTGCTGGGCGGCCCGCGACGCGGCGATGAAAAACGTCACCCTGACCGTGGTCCATGTGGTGAACACCGCCATCGCGACGTGGCCGCCGGTTCCGTACCCCGAAACTCTGGGCGTGTGGCTGGAAGCCGAGGGACGCAAGGTCATCGCCGACGCGGTCAAGATCGCGCAAGAAGCCGTGCACGCCGGCCGGAAGATCACCATCAACAGCGAGGTCATCTATTCGACCCCGGTGCCGACCCTGGTTGAAATGTCCCGCGAGGCTGAGACTTTGGTGGTGGGCTGCTCGGGCCGCGGGGTACTGTCCAGAGGCCTGCTCGGCTCGGTCAGCTCGAGCGTGGTACGCCATGCGCACTGTCCGGTAGCCGTTGTCCGCGACGAAGATCCGTTGATGCCCTATCCGCAGCGCGCCCCCGTGCTGTTGGGAATCGACGGCTCACCGGCTTCAGAACTCGCGACGGCGATCGCCTTCGACGAAGCGTCGCGCCGCGGTGTCGATCTGATCGCGCTGCACGCATGGAGCGACGTCACCGTGTTCGAACTTCCCGGCCTGGACTGGTCGGCGGTGGAGGCGGAAGCCGAACGCAGCCTTGCCGAACGCCTGGCCGGCTGGCGGGAACGCTATCCCGACGTGACCGTGCACCGCATGCTCGTGTGTGATCGGCCGGCGCGGCAACTAGCCGAAAAGTCGGAATCCGCACAGCTTGTCGTCGTCGGCAGTCACGGCCGAGGCGGTCTGACCGGCATGCTGCTGGGCTCGGTCAGCAACGCGGTCGTTCACTCCGTCCGGATGCCGGTGATCGTGGCGCGACCCTCGACAGGATCAGGTTGATCAGACGCCGGGTGGTAAGGCTGTGCACAGGGCAGCGATGTCGCGCCCGGCGCACATGACCGTACGGTCGGGACGCACGACCGCCGCCGTGGCCCGCCCGCGGCGCAGCCACTGTTCGAGCTCGCTGCCAGGCTGGGCAACCAGCACCGCGACGTCTCGGCTCGCGAGCAACGCTGCGTCGCGCGGGCCCAGCGGGCCGGCGGTGATGAGGACGAAATCCGAGCCAACCACGTCGTCGAGCCGTTGACCTTGCGGCAGTATCGGATTCGGACACAGCGTGCCGGCCAGCTGACCCGGTCGGCGGGACTTGAGCACCAGTGTGGAACGGTGCAGCGCGGGCGTGGTGGAGTCGACGACCTTGTCGCGCAGACCGGGGACGAGCCGTACCCGGGGCAGCACCAGGCGTCGCGCCAGGTCACCTAGCCGGCCGCCACCGGTCATCGATCGACCGATGTTGAGCGCCAGCCGGATCAGCTGCCGGGTGTGCGGTTTGCGCTCCTGCTCATAGGTGTCGAGAGTGTCTGCGGCGAGGGTGCCGCTGCGGACCCCCGCGATCTTCCAGGCCAGGTTCATGGCATCCCGGATTCCGGCTCCCATGCCCTGACCGATGAACGGGGGAGTCAGGTGCGCAGCGTCACCCAGGATGAAGATGTTGCCGCGCCGCCATCGGTCGGCGATCTGCGCGCGGAAGGTATACTCCGCGACGCGCAGCAACGTCAGTTCGCTGTCCTCGACGCCGGCGGTCCACGGGGCGATGAGCGGTCGCAGGCCGGCCAGTGTGCTGAAATCTTCTACGGCTTCGCCGGGCAGCAACTGAAACTCCCAGCGGTAGCGGGCATCTGCAATCCGCATGTATGTCCCCGCGCGGGCCGGATCACACACCTGGTACACACCGTCCCACTGGCGCAGGTCGGCGTCGGTGGCGACATCGACCACCAGCCAGCGTTGCTCGAAGTTCAGATCCCGCATGGTTGAGCCGATTTGGGCGCGCACCACGCTGTTGGCGCCGTCGCAGCCCAGCAGGTAGTCAGCCTCGACCACATGAGCCTGGCCGTCGGTGCGGTCGGTGAACGTCACGCGCACGCACCCGCCGCGGTCGGTGACCTCGGTTACCTGGGCGTCACCGCGCAATCGGGCGTTGGGGTAACGCTTGAGGTTGGCCCGCAACAGCGCTTCCAACTCCGGTTGGTCGAACATGTTGGCCTGCGGGAAGCCGTGCACACTGCGGGAGGGATCGCGGTTGAATTCGGCGAGGACGTTAAATCGATTGTCGAGCAGCCGCAAACCGAGCGTGGGCCGCGAAATCGCCGCGAACTCGTCGGCGACGCCGAGCCGGGCGATGACACGGTAGATTTCGTCGTCCAGGTGCACGGCCCGCGGTTGCGGGTATACGCCGGGCCAGCGGTCGAGGACCAGACAGTCCACGCCGTACTGGGCCAGCAATGTGGCGGCGGTGATGCCGGTCGGCCCGGCGCCGACGATCACGACGGGCACGTGCCGAATAGCGTTATCGCTCATGCGAATCGGACTGTGTTGCGCTGGGTTCCGAGATCGATCCGCCCGTCGTCGGTGGCCACCGACGCCGCGACGATGTCGCCGTGTTTCAGATATTTCGGGTTGTTGGCCTGGCTCTTGAAGAACGCCTTCCATTTGACGGCCGGCGGCAACAGATTGCTGATCATCTGAACCGGCTTCGGTGGGGCGCTCAGCGCGGTGCCCACCGGGGTGCCGGTGAGGATGACGTCACCGGGCGCGAGTTCCTGGAATTGGGTCAGCGACTGCAGCGCCTGCAGGGGCCGATACAGCATGTCGCCTTCGACCAACGCGTTCTGTCGCTCGCTGCCGTTGACGCTGAGACGCAGCCGCAGCTCTCCGAAGCGTTTGAGCTCGTCGGCGTCCAGCAGCACCAGTTCGGGCCCGACCGGTGTGAATGTCGGGTAGGACTTGGCCTCGTAGAACTGGGTCTGGGGAAGCTGGATGTCGCGCGCCGACACGTCGTTGGTGACGACCAGGCCGGCAATGAACTCGGCCAGATTGGCATCGGAAATATCTGTCCCGACCGGTATTTCGCGTCCGATCACCAGCCCGATCTCCACCTCGTAGTCGAGCAGTGCGACGTGACGGGGCTTGACGATGTCGCCGAACGGGCCGGTGATCGATGCCGACGCCTTGCGGAAAAAGGTCAACGGAACCGTCGCCGGGTCCATCCCCGCGTCCTTGACGTGTGACTCGAAGTTGGTCATCTGAGCCACCACCCGGCACGGTCTGGTCAGCGGCGCGATCAACTGCAGGGTATCGACGGGAACGGTGTCGCTGCTCGCGGCGGCGGCATCGATCGCCGCGCGGTCGGCCAGGAGTTGTGCGGTCGTCGTCGCGGCGGTGTCGATCTTCGCGGCGCCGCCGGGAGTCTTGACCCACCAGGTGTCGGGGGTGTGCAGCACGGAAACGGTCATGAGGTGGGTACTTTCAGTAGGCCGACAA
>NZ_DATJYB010000009.1:0-5301 GCF_035499775.1 Mycobacterium sp.
GGGTGGCGTGAGGAGACGGCGATGAGCGACACCCCGCGGGACTCCCGGGTGGGGACGCAGTTCGGGCCCTATCTCCTCAAGCGGCTGCTCGGCCGCGGCGGGATGGGCGAGGTGTACGAGGCCGAGCACACCGTCAAGAACTGGACGGTGGCGCTGAAGCTGATGTCGGCCGACATTTCCGAGAATCCCGACTTTCGCGAGCGGATGCAGCGGGAAGCGCGCATCACCGGCCAGCTCACCGAGCCGCATGTGGTGCCGATCCACGAGTACGGGGAGATCGACGGGCAGCTGTATCTCGAGATGCGGCTGATTCGCGGCACCGATCTGCAGACGCTGCTCCGCAGTTCGGGGCCGATGGAACCGGCGCGAGCGGTCGCACTCGTGCGCCAGATCGCCTCGGCGTTGGACGCCGCCCACGCCGCCGGCGTGATCCACCGCGATGTCAAACCGCACAACGTTCTGGTCACCGACGACGATTTCGCCTATCTCGTCGACTTCGGTATCGCCAAGGGCCGCCAGGACGCCGCGGTCACCAAACCTGGTGCCGCGGTGGGGAGTTGGCAGTACATGGCACCTGAGCGGTTCGGCAAGAGCCCGATCACCAAGAGCGCCGACATCTACGCGCTGGCCTGCGTGCTGCACGAGTGCCTGACCGGGTCGCCGCCGTTCCACGTCGACACCCTGTCCGAACTGGTCAGTGCCCACCTGATGGAACCCGTTCCCCGCCCCACTGATTCGCGGCCCGACGTCCCGGCCGATTTCGACGCGATAATCGCCCGCGGCATGGCCAAAGTCGTCGGAGAGCGCTACCAGACTGCGGGCGATCTGGCTCGGGATGCCCAGGAGGCGCTCAGCGCCACCGGTCAGCTGTTGGCGAGCCGGATCGTCGACGACGGCCTGCAGCGGACCGTGCAGGACACCCCGACAGTGGCGGACACCGTGACAGAGCTGTTGCCGCAACGGAAGTCGAGTAAGCGGCGGCTGCCGCTGGCCGCTGCCGTGTTGACGAGCTTGGTCGCGGCGGCGGTCGCCGCAGTGTTCCTCTGGCCGCGCCCCACCCCGGCGCCGTCGCTCCCGACGGTGCAACCGGATCGCTTGGATTCCATTTTGTTGGGCACCGATGAAATCAACGCTGTGATGGGTGCCTCGAACATGCAATCCGGCCAAGCCATCCAGACGATGGACAACCCCGGCACGACGGTATCTGACCAGGAGTGCCTCGGAGCGCTCTACGCCAACCAGCGCACGTTCTACGAGGGCAGCGGCTTCACGGGTTTGCGCAGCCGGATCCTGTACGAGCCGGGCGACACCTTCGACCACTGGCTCATCGAAACCGCGGTGAGCTTCCCGTCCGGCAACTCGTCGCACGTGTTCGTGCGGAACTCGGCGGACAAGTGGAAGTTCTGTCCCGGGCGGACGGTGACGGTAACCAAAGCCAAGGACAAGCCGGTCCGGTGGACATTCGGGAAACTCAGCGGGGCTCCGCCGAAGATCGCGCTGCTGAAGACGCAGTTAGACGCCCGGGGCTGGGGCTGCCAGCATGTGCTGAGCGCGGTGTCCAACGTGGTCCTCGATGTCGAGGCTTGCAGTTATCACATCGCCGACGAGGCCGGCCAGATCGCCGACAAAATGGCGGCGCAAATGCCGCGATAAGGTGAGCGCCGTGGCCCAGACCGCGCCGCTACGCGTGCAACTGATCGCCCGGACCGAGTTCCTGGCACCACCGGACGTGCCCTGGACCACCGACGCTGACGGCGGGTCGGCGCTGGTCGAGTTCGCCGGCCGGGCGTGCTATCAGAGCTGGTCCAAGCCCAATCCCAAGACCGCGACCAACACCGGCTACATCAAGCACATCATCGACGTCGGGCACTTTTCGGTGCTCGAGCACGCGAGCGTGTCGTTCTACATCACCGGCATCTCGCGATCCTGCACCCATGAGCTGATCCGGCACCGGCATTTCTCCTACTCGCAGCTCTCCCAGCGCTACGTCCCCGAGAAGGAATCGCAGGTCGTAGTGCCGCCCGGGATGGAAGACGACCCGGAACTGCGGCAGATCCTGACCGCCGCCGTCGACGCCAGCCGCGCCACCTACACCGAACTGCTGGCCAGGCTGGAAGCCAAGTTCGCTGATCAACCGAATGCGCTGCTGCGCCGCAAGCAGGCCCGTCAGGCCGCCCGCGCGGTGCTGCCCAACGCCACCGAAACCCGCATCGTCGTGACCGGTAACTACCGGGCCTGGCGGCACTTCATCGCCATGCGGGCCAGCGAACACGCCGACGTGGAAATCCGCCGCTTGGCCATCGAGTGCCTGCGTCAGCTCGCCGGCGTCGCGCCCGCGGTGTTCGCCGACTTCGAGGTGTCCGTGCTGGCCGACGGCACCGAGGTCGCCACCAGCCCGCTCGCCACCGAAGCCTGAGTCCGCGCGGCTGCAAAACAGCTTGCCGCCGCCAGGTAACCTGAACACCGTGACCACCGTCGGATTCGACGCCCCCGCACGCCTGGGAACCCTGCTGACCGCGATGGTGACCCCCTTCGGCGCCGACGGGTCCGTCGACACCGCGGCCGCCGCGGCACTGGCACAGCACCTGGTAGACGCGGGGTGCGACGGCCTGGTGGTCTCCGGAACCACCGGCGAGTCGCCCACCACCAGCGACGAGGAGAAACTCCTGCTGCTGCGGACCGTGCTGGAAGCCGTCGGCGACCGGGCTCGTGTCATCGCCGGAGCGGGCACCTACGACACCGCCCACAGCGTCCGGCTGGCCAAGGCCTGCGCGGCCGAAGGCGCGCACGGGCTGCTCGTGGTCACGCCGTACTACTCGAAACCCCCGCAGGCCGGGTTGCGCGCACACTTCACCGCCGTCGCCGACGCCACCGATCTGCCGGTGCTGCTCTACGACATCCCGCCGCGGTCGGTGGTGCCGATCGAGCCCGACACCATTCGTGCGCTGGCGGCACACCCGAACATCGTCGGGATCAAAGACGCCAAGGCCGACCTGCACAGCGGCGGCCAGATCATCGCCGAAACCGGACTGGCCTACTATTCCGGCGACGACGCGCTGAACCTGCCCTGGCTGGCGATGGGCGGTATCGGTTTCATCAGCGTGATTTCTCACCTGGCGGCGGGCCAGCTGCGAGAGTTGCTGTCCGCCTTCGGTTCCGGCGATATCGCTACCGCCCGCAAGATCAATGTCACGCTCGCCCCGCTGTGCAACGCGATGAGCCGGCTGGGCGGGGTGACGTTGTCCAAGGCGGGTCTGCGGCTGCAGGGTATCGACGTCGGTGATCCCCGGCTGCCGCAGGTGGCCGCGACGCCGGAGCAGATCGACGCGTTGGCCGCCGACATGCGTGCGGCTTCGGTGCTCAGGTGACCCGGCGGTGAACGAGGAGCTCGCCCCACCAGGTCCTCTGGCCTCGGGCGGGTTGCGGGTCACCGCGCTGGGCGGCATCAGCGAAATCGGCCGCAATATGACGGTTTTCGAACACCTGGGCCGGCTGCTGATCATCGACTGCGGGGTGATGTTCCCCACCCACGACGAGCCCGGCGTCGACTTGATCCTGCCTGACCTGCGGCACATCGAAGACCGCCTGGACGACATCGAGGCGCTGGTGTTGACCCATGCGCACGAGGACCACATCGGGGCCATCCCGTTTCTGCTCAAGCTGCGTCCCGACATCCCGGTCGTCGGCTCGAAGTTCACTCTGGCGCTGGTCGCGGCCAAATGCCGGGAGCATCGCATCAAGCCGGCGTTCGTCGAGGTCAAAGAGGGGGAGAGCAGCCACCACGGCGTGTTCGACTGCGAATACTTCGCCGTCAACCACTCCATTCCCGACGCGCTGGCCATCGCGGTCTACACCGGCGCGGGAACCGTGCTGCACACCGGCGACATCAAGCTCGACCAACTGCCACTGGACGGTAGGCCCACCGACCTGCCCGGCATGTCACGGCTCGGCGACACCGGTGTGGATCTGTTCCTGTGCGATTCGACCAACTCCGAGCATCCGGGCGTCGGGCCGTCGGAAAGCGAAGTGGGTCCGACGTTGCACCGGCTGATCCGGGGCGCCGACGGGCGCGTCATCGTGGCGTGCTTCGCCTCCAATGTGGACCGTGTGCAGCAGATCATCCATGCCGCCGTGGCATTGGGCCGGCGGGTGTCGTTCGTCGGCCGCTCGATGGTGCGCAACATGGGCATCGCGCGCGAGCTCGGCTTCTTGCGGGTGGCCGATTCGGATCTGATCGACATCGCCGCCGCCGAGATGATGGCGCCCGAACGGGTGGTGCTGATCACCACCGGCACCCAGGGCGAGCCGATGTCGGCGTTGTCGCGGATGTCGCGCGGCGAACATCGCAGCATCACGCTGACCGCCGGTGACCTGATCGTGTTGTCGTCGTCGCTGATCCCGGGCAACGAGGAGGCGGTCTTCGGCGTCATCGACTCGCTGTCCAAGATCGGGGCCCGGGTCGTCACCAACGCCCAGGCGCGGGTGCATGTTTCGGGTCACGCGTACGCGGGTGAGCTGCTGTTCCTCTACAACGGGGTGCGGCCTCGCCACGTGATGCCGGTGCACGGCACCTGGCGGATGTTGCGCGCCAACGCCAAGCTGGCGGCCAGCACCGGGGTGTCACCCGAGTCAATTCTGTTGGCGGAGAACGGCGTCAGCGTCGACCTGGTCGCCGGAAAGGCTTCGATCGCCGGCGCGGTGCCGGTCGGGAAGATGTTCGTCGACGGGCTGATCACCGGCGATGTCGGCGACATCACCCTGGGCGAACGGCTCATCTTGTCGTCGGGCTTCGTAGCGGTGACGATCGTAGTCAAGCGCGGCACCGGACGTTCTGCCGCTCCGCCGCACCTGTATTCGCGCGGATTCTCCGAAGATCCCAAGGCACTGGAACCCGTTGTGCGCAAGATAGAAGCGGAGCTGGAATCGCTGGTGGCCGCCAATGTGACCGACCCGATCCGCATTGCCCAGGGCGTGCGCCGCACCGTAGGCAAGTGGGTCGGTGAGACCTACCGCCGCCAACCCATGATCGTGCCGACGGTCATCGAGGTTTAGACCGAAGTTCCCCCCGCTGTGTTGACGGGTTAGGGCGTTGAACTGGGGTTTTGGGGTGTGGCGGGTGTGGGTGTACTGACTACGCGGGGCCGTGGCGGTGGGAGACGCCGAGGAGTTCGAAGGCCCGTCGCTGCAGCGCGGTGGGGCTGGTGATCATGGTGAATGCCGGCATGTCGGCGGTGGGCTGAATCTGGTTGGCGCAGATGGTGCTCAGATCGGCCAGCAGGCTGGTGAAGCTGTGTACCGGGG
>NZ_DATJYB010000010.1:0-2063 GCF_035499775.1 Mycobacterium sp.
AGGTCTGGGCCCGTCACCACACCGCGAGATCCATCGCGTTTGGAACCAGGTCGCCTGCCTGTAGGACGGTAAGATGTTGTCGCAAAAGCGATTTCGCGACTCAGACTGTCGAAACTCTGCGGCCACCGGACGTCGCTAAACGCTGTGACTCGGATCGGTACTGGTCGTTACTAAGCGTTCATCTCAGGCAACGTCTGTTCAGTCCGACAGCCCGGGCGCCAGATGCGCTGCCGGCTGATAGCCGAGCGAGCCTGACCTACAGGGCTTTTCATAACCATTCAGTCCGATTGGCGAACCTGGGAGCTCGCGCTACGGTCGCAGGGCAACCGCCGAGCCAAAATAGCTCCACCTTTAGACATCAGACAATAGTGCGCTATTGTCTGATCTGTGGCACCAGGGCCCGCACCAGATATTGCTCGACGAATCGGCGCTTGTCGGCTTTGGGGCGGCGCCGCCACGAGGGCGCGAGCAGGAACAACGTGGTGGTGTGCAACCACTGGACGGTTGCGCTGGAATCGAGGTCGTCGTAGAGGTGGCCCGCGAGCCGCCACCGTTGCAGCAGCGGTTCGTAGTGCCGCAACAGCAATTCCACTATGGGCTGCGACCCCATTTCCAACGCTGCCGCCACCGCGGTGCTCTCGGCGGCGAACAACGCTTCGTTCAGCGGATCGCCCTCCACCGACTCCACCGGCACCAGCACCATCTCGGGCAGCGAACGCACCGGGTCATCGGGATGGGGCAGCGAGCGCACCAGATCACCCAGCGCCGCGTCGACGCGCGTCAACATCAGGCCCAGGAGGACCTCTTCGCGGCCGGGGAAGTACCGGTAGAGAGTGGACCGGGAGACGCCGGCTTCGTCGGCCACTTCGGCCATCCGGATCTGGGAGTCGCCCCGGCGCACAATGCAGCGGCTTGCGGCATCCAGGAGCAGCCTGCGGGCCTCCTCGTCGTCGAGGATCGCGCGGTCGTCGCCCCAGCGCCGGCTCGGTTCCATGGCCCGATGTTACTGGATGTTGCGGGATACTCCGAGATACGTTGTGCCACGTTCTATCTAATACTAACTCTCCGAATCCCGTTGCGGGTCAAGCACAGAGAGGACGCTGATGGGCTACTCCGCCGCCGACGAGTCCTTCACGCACCAGTTCCCGGCGACCTTCGACCAGGTGCACGACCCGGATCCCACCTGGTCGGACCGCTGCTACTTCTTCGCCGCCTCGCCGGACGGCACGATGTTATTGGCCAGCGGGTACGGCAACAACCCGAACACCGGTACCGGACTGGGCTATGTCAAAGTCAGTCTCGCCGACGGACGGCATTGGGACCTATTGGCCGGGCGACCCGTCAGCGCCGGCGACCGCAACACCCTGCGAGCCGGACCGATGCGCTGGACCTGCGTCGAACCACTCAAGAAGTGGCGCCTCGACGTCGCACCCAACGACTCCGGCATCGAATGGGAGCTGTACTACCAACCGACCGCGCCGATGTGGGAACTGCTGCCCATGAAGGTACGCGACGAGAACGGTCAAATCCTGGCCGACATGTATCACATGAAGGAACCGGGCAAGTGGACCGGTTGGGTGCACATCGACGGCAAGCACATCAGTGTCGACGGCTTCCACGGCGGCCGGGACCGGACCTTCGGCGTCCGCGTCTCGGACAAGATCGACTTCTGGCTGTGGCTCGACGCCGGCTTCTCCGACCGCGCCATCGAAGCCTGGATCATCGAATCATCCGATGGCACAGTCGGATACGTCGACGGCGGTATCACGCACAACGACGGCACGCTGTCGAAGCGGTTCGTCAAGATCGAACACGACGTGCAATTCGACGGCGACCGCAAACGGCCCGCCCGCGCGGTGCTGGTCTTCACCGACGAGGACGGCACGTCCTACCGCGTCACCGCCGACGCCGCCCACCAGCACGTCAACGCCTACTACGGACTTCCGATGGCGCACTGTCAGTATCGGGACCTGGGCAATGGAGGGTACTTCATTCACTTCCAGTGGGACAGTACCAATCCCGGGCAACTCGGCGAGACCGAGGGAAAGTCGATGGCTCTGGAT
>NZ_DATJYB010000011.1:0-10547 GCF_035499775.1 Mycobacterium sp.
GTCCCGGTCCAGCGTCCCGCCGCCGACCAGCCCCTGGCCTTTGACCTGCAGATGAGCCGAGACCAGGACCACTTCGGGGGTCAGCACCTTGAAACTTGTCTCCGGGGGACCGGCCAGCTCACCGCGATTGAAGTTGTCGTCACTGAACAAACCCCGCAGATACTCGACGATCTGGTTGCGCCCCCGCTTGACCGTCCCGAAGGCGTTGACCCAGTCGGCATCGTCGGAATACACCCCGAGCAACGGCTCCGCGTTGCGGTCGTCGAACGACTTCAACAGCGTCAGCAGCGTCTCGCCGATCGCTTCCTGATCCGCCGGTGGCAGTTCCATAAAACTGGTCATGCCGGGAAGCTACATGAAGTCCAGCGCCTCGACCGTGGCAATGGGGCCTTCGTGCGACGGCCGGGCCGCACCACCGATCACGTACACGGTGTTGCCGACCGTGGCGACCACCTCGGCGTGACGCGAGGTCGGCATCGGGGGCAGCGTCCTCCACTTGTTTTCGGCGATGTCGTACATCTCGACCACGTTCAGCACCTGAGTGGGTGCCTCGCCGCCGACTGCTACGATCCGGCCGTCGATGTAGGTGGCGCCGTAGCTCCCGCGCGGAGTCGGCATGCCCACCAGCTTCGTCCACCTTCCCGATGCCGGGTCGAACCGGTCCAGCTCAGCGGTGTTCTTGTCGGCGGCCAGGAACCTCCCGCCAAGCGCGTAGGCATAGGTGCCGTCCGACACCGCCGCCAGGTGCTCACGCGGGGTCAGCATGTCCGCGGCGTCCTTCCACGAACTGCCGTCGAAGACCTCGGTCGGCTTGACCAGCTGCTTGTTGTTCTGCCCGCCGAAAGCTATGAGCTTGTCCCCGACCACCGCCGCCGCCGGTGCCGCCCGGGCGTGCGTGAGGCTCGGCAACGGCACCCAGCTGCCGCCCCGCAGCGCGAAGACCTTGTCGGAACCCTGCGCGAGGCTGTCGGTGGCACCTCCGAGCACCACCACCTCGCCGCGGTAGGTTGCCGCCGCAGCGTGATGCAGCGGTATGGGCAACGGCGGGCCCGTTTCCCAGGCCCCGGTCTTCGGGTCATAGCTCTCGACGATTTGCAGGGGCTCGGCACCGCTCCGTAGCCCACCCATGATCCAGATCTTGTCGTTGAGCACTGTCCACGCCATCATCAACCGCGGGGTCGGCGCGTTCGGCAGGGTACGCCACTGCGACCCGGGCTGCGTCTTGCGGGCCGGCAGCGCCAGCACCTCCGCCGCGGACACGACCTGGCTGTCGTCGGCCGCGGTCGACCCACCGATTGCGTAGACGGACTTGGCCACCGCGTCGACGGCCATACCGTGCCGCCCGGTGGCCATGTCCGGCAGGGCGTCCCAGGCTTTCGTCATCAGATCGAACACCGAAACGCTCTTGAGGACCAGCCCTCCCGACAAGCCCCCGACCGCCACCAGACGTCCGTCGGCGACAGCCACTCCGAGGTCACTGCGTGCTTGGGGAAGCGGGGCCGATGTCGTCCACGCCTTCGCGGTCTGGTCATACACCTCGACCGTCGTCAGGTCGCTGCTCCCGTTGCTGCCGCCGACCGCGTACATCAGTTTTCCGTCCGAGGCCGCGGCCAGCATCTGCCGCGGGGTCGGTATCGGCGCGCCGAGAGTCCAGGTGTTGCCGTCGAAGATCTCGGTCGTGTTCAGCAGTGCGCCGTTGGAGTCCACACCGCCGGTGACGATGATGCGCTCGGCCGGGCCGGTGCCGACCGATGCCGCTGCGCCTGCCGCCCTCGGCTGCAAGAGCTTCGGCAGTTCCACCCACTGGCCGTTGACTACTCGCCAAACCTTATCTGTCGCAGCCTTTTTGCCGTTCTCCATCTTCCAGCCGCCGAGCACGATCGGGTTGTCCTGCCATGTCACCGCCATGGCGTGTTGAACCCCCGCCGGCAGGTCGGCGGCCGTCTTCCAGGCGTCGATGGGGGCGGGGTCGTAGCCCTCATGCAATGGGGTGACGGCGCCGTCGGTGCGAATGCCGCCGAAGATCCAGATCGTGCCGTCGGTCTGGGTGCTCGCCGCGGCGTCGCGTGCGACGGGCGCAGGCGTTATCGGCTTCCATTGGGCCGGCGGCGGGGCGCTGGGTTGACTGGTAGCGGCCTGATCGCTCTTGTTGGGCGAAAATAGCCAGAGAGCGCCGACGACCAGCGCGATCACCGCCAGGACCGCCGTGACGGCCATCGCGATGCGATTCCATTTCTTTCCCGGCTCCGTGAACCATCCCGCCACGCCCGCTTTCTTGCCGCCGGGCGGGACCGGACCCGACGGCGTCGGTGGCGGTGGAAAGCTCGGCGGTGGGGGCACGACGCCGGGCGGGCCCGGGGTCGGTCGCACCGGCTCGGTCACGCCCGTCGGCGGCGACGCGGGCGGCGGCGGTCGCTGGCCGGGTCCGCCGCGCAAGATGCTGGCCGCTTGGGAAAACTCGTCTTGACCGGCAGGTGGTGCCTCGCCGCCGATCGGCCGTTGGATGGCGGAGGTGTCACCGCTCGGGCCTGGCAGGTGTTGCGTAGACGCGGGAATGTGCGACGTGGCCGTACTCGGCGGTTGCATCGCCGCGGTCTGTCCGCCGGGCGGGGCCGAGGGCGGCTGAATCACCGGTGTTGACGCGGTGGACGCGCGGATCGCCTCGACGCTGGTGTTCGTGATCGCCATCGAATCGGGTTTCAAACCGATGTGACGTTGTGCTTGCTGCAATTCGCGGCCGAATTGCTCGGCTGACGCGGGGCGTTCGGCCGGGTCGATCGACATCGCCTTCTCGATGACCGCGCACACCGCTTCCGGGATGCCCTCGGGACGCATGTCCGGGACCCGGCTCGTACTGATCCGCAGGTACTGAGCGATGAGATCTTCGCCGCTCCTGCGCCCGTGCGCGGCCGCGCCCGAAATAAGTGCATAAATGGTCGCGCCGAGTGAGTAGATATCGGAGGTGACGGTCGCCGGATTACCGGTCATCACCTCGGGCGCGGTGTAGTCGATTGTGCCGGAGAAGAACCCGGTCGCGGTTTCATATCCGCCTTCGATGTGCGCGATCCCGAAGTCACTCAGCAGTGGTTCGTTGTAATCGTTGATGAGCACGTTCGCGGGCTTGATATCGCGGTGCAATGTGCCGGTCTTGTGTGCGGTTTCCAATGCCCCGCAAAGCTTGACGCCGATCCGCAAGGCCTCGTGCCAGGGGAGAGCCCCTTCCCGGCGCAGTCGCACCGCCAGCGAATCCGCGGAGTGGTAGGGCATCACGATGTAGGGCTTGCCGCTGGGGGTCACGCCGACGCGCAGGATGTTGACGATGTTCGGGTGCCCGGACAGCCCGCCCATCGCGTAGCCCTCACGCAGAAAACGCTCCCGGCTGTCTTCGTCGAAATGTGATGGTAGGACCTTGACTGCGACATTTCGGCCGAGCGCCGTCTCGTAACAGCGGTAGATCACCCCGGCACCGCCCCGGGCCACCTGCTGGGCGTCCTCGAATCCGGCTGCTGCCAGCTCTTCGGCCAGCCCGTTTGACGGGCGTGCCGGTCCGTCGGCCGTGGGTCCTTCAGTCATATCTTGGCGCTCACCCTCCCCGGCGATAGATCATTCGCGAGGTTAAGAGTAGCGCCAGTGAACTCCCCGGTGTATGGATCGGCGAACGTTCGCAGGTACCGTGTCGGACGCCGCGGGCACGGCGACTGACCTGCTGAGATGGGCTTGCACCCGGATGGGGCCAGAATGGCCGTATGGCACTGGATCTGACCGGCTACTTCGACCGCATCGACTATCGCGGCGCCGTCGAGCCGAGCCTGGAAGTACTGCGGCAGCTGGTCACCGCTCACACTCGAGGCATTCCGTTCGAAAATCTTGATCCGCTGATGGGAGTGCCGGTAGACGATTTGAGCCCGGCGGCGCTGATCGACAAGCTGGTGCACAGGCGTCGCGGCGGTTACTGCTACGAGCAAAACGGACTGATGGGTCACGTGCTGGTAGAACTCGGTTTTCGGGTGCGCAGACTGACCGCGCGCGTGGTGTGGATGGCCCCGCCCGGCTCGCCGGTGCCGGCACAGACCCACACGCTGCTGGCGGTCACCTTTCCCGGCTCGCAGGGGCCTTATCTCGTCGACGTCGGCTTCGGCGGGCAGACGCCCACGTCCCCGATCCGTTTCGAAACCGGCGGCGTCCAGCACACCACGCACGAGCCGTATCGCCTCGAGGACCGCGGCGACGGGCTGGTCCTGCAGGCCAAAGTCCGTGACCAATGGCAGTCGCTGTACGAATTCAGCACGAGGACGGCGCCGATGATCGATCTGAGGCTGGGGAGCTGGTTTGTGTCGACCAACCCGTCGTCGCACTTCGTGACGAACCTGTTAGCGGCGGCGGTCACTGACGACGCCCGGTGGAACCTGGCCGACCGGCACCTGACCATTCACCGAGCGGGTGAGACCGAGAAGATCCTGCTCGATGACGCCGCGGCCGTCGTCGACACCCTCAGTGAGCGGTTCGGGATCAACGTCGACGACCTCGGCGAGCGCAGCGCGCTGGAAGCACGCCTCGAGCAGCTATCGACCGCGCAACCAGGGACCGATGCGGCGTAGCGCTTCCTCGATGTCGCTCGTCGGGCCCGCGAAGGACAGCCGCACGCACGAATTGCCGCGCGCAGTATCGAAGTCGATACCCGGCGCGATGGCAACGCCGGTGTCGCCCAGCAGCTTTGAGCAGAATGCCAGCGAGTCGGTGGTGAAGTCCGAGACGTCGGCGTAGACGTAGAACGCGCCGTCGGTGGGTGCCAACCGGTCGATGCCGATCTGGCGCAGGCCGTCGAGCAGCAGCGAGCGGTTGATCGTGTAGTGCCGCAGGTTGCCGTCGGCCTCGGCGGTGGCCTCGGGGGTGAAAGCCGCCACCGCGGCGATCTGGGACAGCACCGGCGGGCAGATGGTGAAATTACCCGTGAGGCAGTCCACCGCTCGGCGCAGCTCGGACGGTACCAGCAGCCACCCCAGCCGCCAGCCCGTCATCGCGTAGTACTTGGAAAAGCTGTTGACCACCACCGCGTTTCGTGATTTCTGCCAGGCGCAACTGGTCTGCGGCGCACCTTCGTAGACCAGGCCGTGGTAGACCTCATCGCTGATCAGCCGCACTCCGGAGGCGTCGCACCAGGACGCGATCGCTGCCAATTCGGCGGGCGGGATGACCGTTCCAGTGGGGTTGGCGGGACTGGCGACGATGACGCCGCGCACCGGCGGGTCCAGTTCGGCGAGCATCTGCGCGGTGGGCTGGAACCGGGTCTCGGGCCCGCACGGGATATCCACCACCTCACATCCCAGCGCCGACAGGATGTTTCGGTAGCACGGGTAGCCGGGGCTGGCCAGCGCGACCCGATCGCCCACGTCGAAGCAGGCCAGGAAGGCGAGCAGAAAGCCGCCCGACGATCCGGTGGTGACGATGACCGCGTCGGATTCGACCTCGATTCCGTGCTGACGCTGGTAATCCGCCGCGATCGCCGCCCGCAGCTCTGGAATACCCAGCGCCACTGTGTAACCCAGCTGGTTGAGATGCAGCGCGGCGGCCGCCGACGCCCGCACCGGCTCGGGGGCGCCGACGCTCGGCTGGCCGGCCGACAGGTTGACCAGGTCGCCGTGCGTGCGCTGGCGCTCCGCGGCAGCCAGCCAGACATCCATCACGTAGAACGGCGGAATGCCGGCGCGAAGTGCCACCCGATCGTTCACGATGTCGGCAGTACCTCAGTCTCCAGTCGGCGCAGCAACTGGATTGGCGAGGCCAGCAGTTGCGAACTGCCGTGTGCGCGTTTGAAATACAGATGCATGTCGTGTTCCCAGGTGATCGCGATGCCACCGTGCAGCTGGATCCCCTCGGCCGCCACGGCGGACAGCGCCTCGGTGGCGGCCAGGCGCGCCGTTGCGGCGTTGGTCGGTGTGGGTTTGTCGCATGCGTCGTTGACCACGGCGCGGGCCGCCGCGATCTTGACGTACAGGTCGGCCATCCGATGCTTGAGGGCCTGGAAGCTGCCGATGGGCCGGCCGAACTGCACTCGGCTCTTGGCATATTCGACGGTCAGCTCCAGGCAGCGTTCGGCGGCGCCGATCTGCTCTGCGGCCAGCAGGATGGCCGCAGCGTCGGCCAGGCCGGGGTCGGATCCCAACGCCGCCGTGTCTTCGGGCTGCATCCGGGCCAGCCTGCGGGTCGGGTCCATGGTGGCGACGGGCTCGGCGCGAAATCGTGTCCACCTGGTCAGCCGGCCGTCGCTGGCGGCGACGACGACGTCGGCGATATCCCCGTTCACGACGTAGTCGGCATCCAGAACCAGTGCCCCGATCGAGGTACCGCCGGCCAGCGCTTCCACCGTCTCGGCGTCCGGTTCGGGCGCGGCCAGCAGGGCCAGCTCGGCCAGCGTGGTGCCCAGCAGCGGGGAAGGCACCAGCGCCCGCCCGAGTTCCTGTAAAACCGTTGCGGCATCGGCTAGTTCACCGCCGGCGCCGCCCAACTCCTCGGGTACCACCAACGCGGCGGCGCCGACCTGCTCGCACAGCAGCTGCCATAGTGCTTCGTCGTAGCCGCGGTCGGACTCCATTGCCGCCCGCACGGCCGCCGGATCCGCGTGCTTGGCAACCAACGCAGCGACGGTTTCTCGCAGCATCTCCCGTTCTTCACTCATCTGCGCCACTCCTCTTCATCGCTGCGCTCTGCATCGTCGTCGGCGCGACTCATTGCAATGCCTCCAAAACCCGTCGCCGATGTACCTCCGGCGTACCCCACGCCGAGCGCAGTGCCTGCACCCGAAGCAGCCACAGGGACAGGTCATGTTCCTGGGTGAATCCGATGGCGCCGTGGGTCTGCAACGCCGAGCGGGCCGCGAGCAGACCCGCCTCGCCCGCTGCCACTTTAGCCGCACTCACATCCCGGGACTGCAACGACAGTGCCGCGCCGTAAACCAAGGGGCGGGCCAGTTCGATCGCGATGTGGACGTCGGCGAGCTTGTGCTTGATCGCCTGGTAGGAGCCGATTATCCGGCCGAACTGAGACCGTTGCTTGGCATAGTCGACGCTGGCGGCCAGCAATGCCTCGGCGGCGCCGACCAGTTGCGCCGCGGTGGCCAGCGCGCCGAAGTCGTAGGCGCGCATCACGTCCGCCTGCCACGCGTCGCCGGTTGCCGTCACGTCGAAGAGGCGGCGGCTGGGGTCGACGGACTCGTGGCACTCGCCTGCCGCGCCCTCGGTGACCCCGTGCTCGCCGGCGAGCAGCACCAGCCCGGCCGTATCGGCGTCGACCGCGCGCGGCACCTGGGGCGGCATTGCGACGGTGGTGATCAGCTCCCCGGAAGCCAGCCCGGCGCAGCGATCGTCACTGGCGAGCAAAACGGGCGCGACAGCAATGGATTCAGCGACCGGACCCGGCACGCACCAGCGTCCCAGACGTTCGAGTGCCACCACCAGGTCAACTGGGTCTGCTTCGATGCCGTCGAATTTCTCCGGCACCGTCAGCGCGGTGACGCCGAGGTTGGCCAGCTGTTCCCACACCTTGCGACCCGGCGCGACGTCGCCGGCGGACCATGCGCGCACCGCGGCGGGCAGATCGGCGGCACCTAACGCCGCGTCGATGCTGGCCGCGAAGTCGCGCTGCTGTTCGTCCAGTGCGAATTCCATCAGCGCTTCTCCCGGGGTAGGCCCAGCAGTCGTTCGGAAATGATGTTGCGCTGAATCTCGTTGGTACCCGCGTAGATTGGTCCGCCCAGCGCGAACAGCAGACCCTCGGTCCAGGGGCCGGCCAGCTCGCCGTCGGCCCCCCGGATATCCAGCGCGGTCTGGTGCAGTTCCACGTCGAGGTCGGACCAGAACACTTTCGTCACCGACGATTCGGCACCCAACTCCCCGCCGCCGGCCAGTCTGGTCACCGTGCCGAACGTCTGCAGCCGGTAAGCCTGGGCCTTGATCCATCCGTCTGCGACCCGGTCGGCGAACTCGGGGGGCGAGCCAGAGTCCTTCCACAGCTGCATTAATCGTTCTGCCACGGCCAGGAAGCGCGCCGGACTGCGTAGCGACATACCCCGCTCATTGCTCGACGTGCTCATGGCCGCGCGCCAACCGTCATTCGGGGTCCCGATGACGTCCTCGTCAGGCACGAAGACGTCGTCCAGGAAGATCTCACCGAAGCCGGTGTCGCCGCCGAGCTGAACGATCGGCCGAACCGTGATGCCCTTGGTCTTCAGGTCGAACATGAAGTACGTCAGCCCGTGATGCCGTTCTGCCGCGGGGTCGGATCGAAACAGCCCAAACCCCATCTCGGCGAACGGTGCTCGCGAACTCCAGATCTTTTGCCCGTTGAGCAGCCAGCCGCCGTCCGTCTTGGTGGCGGTGGACCGCAGCGACGCCAGGTCACTGCCGGATTCCGGTTCCGACCAGGCCTGGGCCCAGATCTGTTCGCCGCTGGCCATTTTGAGCAGGATCCGGTCCAATTGCTCGTCGGTGCCGTGCGCGAACAGGGTGGGCGCCAACATCGAAGTGCCATTGGCGCTGGCCCGGCCCGGCGCCCCGGCGCGGAAGTACTCCTCCTCGAACACCACCCAGTGCAGCAGTGGGGCATCGCGGCCGCCGTACTTCTCCGGCCAGGTGATGACGGACAGGCCGGCATCGAACAGCACCCGGTCCCAATGTCGGTGCTGGGCAAAGCCTTCCGCGTTGTCGTAGGACTTCGTCGGGATCGACTGCCGGTTGGCCGTGAGGAACTCCCGCACCTCGGCCTGAAAGGCCAGCGTCTCTTCGTCGAATGCTAAGTCCATTTACGGTCCATTCAGGCCATCTCTCGCAGTTGTGGTTTGAGCACCTTGCCGCCGGCGTTGCGCGGCAACTCGTCGACGAATCGCACCGAGCGGGGTGCTTTGAAATTCGCTAAATGCTCACGGGTGTAAGCAATCACAGACTCCTCATCGAGGCCGGCTCCCGGCCGGCGGACTACGAACGCCCGGCCCACTTCGCCCAGCCGCTCGTCGGGCACGCCGATCACCGCCGCGTCGGCCACCGCGGCATGCGCGCGCAGGCAGGCCTCGACCTCGGCCGGGTAGATGTTCTCGGCGCCGCTCTTGATCATCTGCAGCTTCGGGCCGATGAAGCTCAGCGAGCCGTCGGCTTCGCGCCGGCCGAGGTCGTTCGTGCGATGCCAGCCGCCGCGCTGGCGCTGCGCGTTCAGTTCCGGCCGGCGCCAGTAGCCGTTCATCACCGTCGGGCCGCGCACGCAGATCTCGCCGACTTCGCCCGGCGCCAGTTCGCGCCCGGTCTCGTCGAGGATGCGGATCTGCGCCACCGGCCCGCTGCGGCCATGGCGGCCCTGGTTGTGGCCCCAGCCGTAGTAGCTCCAGGCGACCGGGCCCATCACCTCGGTCTGGCCGTAGCCGAACAGGTTGCGCGCGTCCTGCACCTGCACCATCGCGTCCCATTCGGGGCTGACGCTGGCCGAACGCAGGCAGCCGAAGTCGTAGTCGCCGTCGCGGTTCAGCGCCGCCAGCTCGTGGCAGGTGCTCTGCATCAGGAAGGCGTAGGTGCAGCGTTCGTCGTGGATCAGGCGCGCGATGGCGCGGCTGTCGCTGCGTGGCATGAAAACGTTGGTGCCGCCGATGTGGAAGACCGCCAGCGTGACCATCAGCGTGCCGACGTGGAACAGCGGGCCCGAGTTGAGGAAGCGGGTCTCGTCGCTCAGGTCCTGGATGTCGATCAGCGCCAGGTCCTGCCAGGCGATGGCGCGCTGGCTGATCATGGCGCCGTTGGGCCGGCCGCCGAAGGCCGCGGTGTAGATCACCAGCACCGGGTCGCCGGCATCGGGCGCGCGATCGCGTGGGTCGGACGTCGCGGCGGCGATGAAATCGTCCCAGCCGCCGGCGCCGTGCAGCGGCAGCCACAGCGCTTCGCGGTGGCGCGCGATCTCGCGCGCGACCCGCACCGCGTCGCCGATCTCGTCGGCCTGCCAGACGACGAGGCGCGGCTCGAGGTCGTCGATCACGAAGGCCAGCTCGGCCGCGCTCTGGCGCCAGTTGGCGGGGCACAGCAGGGCGCCGATCTGGCCGCAGGCGACCAGCGCCTCGAGCAGGCCCGAGTGGTTCTGCGCCAGCCACAACACGCGTTCGCCGCGGCGCACGCCGGCGTCCTCGAGCGCGTTGGCCAGGCGCTGCACGCGCTCGGCCAGCTGCGGGTAGGTCCAGCGCCGGCCTTCGTCGACCACCGCCAGCTGCATCGGCCGTGCACGCCGGTGTTCTTCGAGGATCTCGCCCAGCGTCAGCGAGTGCAGCGCGGCGTTCATCGCGCCAGCACCACGCGGCCGTCGGCCGCCACGCTGCCGCGTTGGCCCAGCGCCAGGCGCTCGAAGCGGGTGGCGCGCGGGCCGACGGTGGACAGCCGCAGTTCGCCGTCGATCGCTTCGACGAGCCACTCGTTTCGGTCGTAAGCCGCACCGCCACCGCCCGGCGGCTCGAAGGCCCACAGCGGCCCCAGCGGCAGCAGCGTCCAGGGCGCGAGGCCGGCCTGCCGCAGCGCGGCGCC
>NZ_DATJYB010000012.1:0-3521 GCF_035499775.1 Mycobacterium sp.
GGTGCCCGGCGCCGGTGACTGCGCGCCGGATGCCTCGGCTATCGATGCGGCAGTGGTGAGCGACTGATGCGGGCAACGACCGCCGCCGACGTCGCCCTGGCGCTGTTCGCGGCTTTCGGTGTGCTCGGATTCGGCTGGCGCAGTTGGCTACAGCACCGGCGCACCGGATCGAGTGGATTCCACGGGGTGAGCGGCCGGATCGGTTCGCAGGAATTCATCGCCGGGGTGCTGGTCGTGGTTGCCCTGGTGGTGGCGGTGAGTGCGCCGATCCTGCAGCGAGCCAAGGTTGTTAAGCCCCTTACCGTGCTGAGCGCAGAGTGGATCCCGGTCGCCGGCGTTCTCGTCGCAACGGCCGGCATCGCGGGGACGGTCTACGCACAACTGCAGATGGGCGATTCCTGGCGGATCGGAGTCGACGATCAAGAGACCACCACGCTGGTGCGCAGCGGCGTGTTCGGCCGGGTGCGCAATCCCATTTACACCGCCATGTTCACGTTCGGCAGCGGGATCGCTTTGGTGACACCCAATCTCGTCGCATTCGCCGGATTTGCCCTGCTCGTCGCCGCGATAGAGCTGCAGGTCCGCCGTGTCGAGGAGCCGTATCTGTTGCGCACACACGGCGCGGACTATCGGAGCTACACCGCCGCCGTGGGCCGGTTCATCCCGGGCGTCGGCCTGATTCGCTAGCGCGGCTCGCGGCGCACGTCGTGAGTGATCGCCAAACCGTCGCCGCTTTCGAGTTCGGCCGCCGACTGATTCAGCACCACACGGCTTCGGTTCGGCGACAACAGAACAGACAGCTGGTGATGAGGCGCGCCGGCCACGAATACCAATCGGTTGATGCGCAGCAGAGCGGCGCCGATCGCCGTGTCGAGCAGGTGCGCGTTGCGCGGGCCCGCGATCTCGGCGGTGATCTCATGCTGCACGCGGTCCACCACGACGCCGGTCTCGGAGAGCAGTTCGTACAGCGGCGCCCGAAGCAGCGCGGTTTCGGTCAACGCGTCGGCCAGTTCGCACGGCATCCAGGCGTCGGTGATGATCAACGGCTCGCCGGTGCGGCGTTGCCGGCGCACCCGGACAACGTGCAGTAGCTCCCCGGAGGCCCCGAGCGCCTCGGCAATCGCCGGTGGCGGACGCCGCGTGCCGAGCTCGACGACATCGACATCCGTCTCGAATTGGGTCTGGCGCAGCCCGTCCATATACGAGCGGCCCACCGAGAGCGGCTCCGACGGACCGTGTTCGCGGACAAAGGAACCCACGCCCTGCCTGCGCTCGATATATCCCTGCTGGGCCAAATCGGCCAGCGCGCGGCGGACGGTGATCCGGGAAACCCCGAATTGGTCACACAGCGTCTGCTCGGTGGGCAACGCTTCGCCGGGCGCCATGACTCCGCGGTCGATCTCGTCGTGCAGCACCAGGAACAGTTGCCGATGCAACGGCACCCCGGCGTCCGCCGACACCGGCGCGGTCTTACCTGTGCCCTTATGCACGTCCTGTTGCACGGTCACCAATGTTTCCACACCGCCCTCTTGCGCTATCGCTGCACTTGTTATATGTATATAACAACAAGCCAAGCGTAGGCAATCCCCGAGGAGTCCGATGACCGCGATACCGGATCAGGCCGCCACCGATCCCGACGGGCCGACCGGCCGATTGGCCACCTGGGTCGCCGACCTCGCGCTCGACCAGGTCCCGCAGTCCGTGGTCGAGCGGGCCAAACACCTGCTGCTGGACGGCCTGGGTTGCGCGCTGGTCGGGGCACAACTGCCGTGGTCGCGGGTCGCCACCGACGGTGTGCTCGGCCTGGAGAGCCCCGGCAACACCGTTGTCATCGGCACCGGCCGGACGACCAGCGGTCCGGCGGCCGCGGTGCTCAACGGCACCTTCGTCCAGGGCTTCGAACTCGACGACTTCCATCCGCTGGCACCGCTGCACAGCTGCTCGCTGCTCGTTCCCGCACTGCTCTCGACGGCGTCGGTTCGCCCGGAGCCGAGCACCGGCGCCGACCTGCTGCTCGCGGCGATCGCCGGCTTCGAAGTGGGTCCGCGAGTCGGGTACACGCTGCACGGCGCGCAGATGCTCGACCGCGGCTGGCACTCGGGATCGGTCTTCGGCACCCACGCCGCGGCAATGGCGTCCGGCAAGTTGCGTGGCCTGCAGCCGGCGCAGCTGGAGGACGCCCTCGGCTTGGCCGGCACCCAGTCCTCGGGGCTGATGGCCGCGCAGTACGAGGCGATGAGCAAGCGCATGCACCACGGTTTGGCGGCGCGCAACGGCTTCTACGCCGCGGGGCTTGCGGCGGCCGGCTACACCGGCATCAAACGGGTTTTCGAGCGTGAATACGGCGGATTCCTCAGCGTTTTCGGCGAGGGCCACGATCCCGACGCGTCACAGCTGACCGGCGAACTCGGCCGGCGCTGGGAGACCGCGATCATCATGGTCAAGTCCTACGCCGCGATGGGCGGTTTGCACGGAGCCATCGACGCCGCCAGGCAGCTGCGGCAATCTATTGTCCCGGAGGATATTTCGAAGGTCGACATCACCGTCGGCGAGACGGTGTACAAGCACGGTTGGTGGACGCCGGAACGGCCGCTCACCGCGATCGGCGCGCAGATGAACATCGGGTACGCGACCGCCGCGGCGCTACTGGACGGAAACGTACTGCCCGAGCAGTTCACCCCGGCCCGCCTCGACTCCGACGACATCTGGTCGCTGATCGCCGCGACGACGGTGCACCTCGACGAATCGCTGGCCCACGCCGATGTCACCGAACGCTTCCGCACCGACGTCGCCGTGACGATGCGTGATGGCACCGTGCACGCCACCCGTGTCCGGCAACCGCACGGCGCACCAACCGATCCGGTCACCAATGACGAACTCGTCGCGAAGTTCCACGCCTTGGCCGACCGGGTCACCAGCCGCGAGCGCGCCGAGGCGATCGCGCGCACGGTCATCGGCCTCGACGGCCTCGACGACACCGACGACCTGATAGACCTGCTGGCCGCCCCGGTCGGCGCCGCACTCGACTGACCCCGAACTGAAAGGACAGCAATGGCAACCACACCGGCTCGACAGCGGCTCAAAGAGCTGCTGGACAAGCGCGAACTCATCGTCGCGCCAGGAGTGTTCGACGGCATCTCCGCGCAGCTGACAAAACGCACCGGCCACGTCGCGGCGTACATGACCGGCGCGGGCGTCGCGGCCTCCGGGTTCGGCCTGCCCGACATCGGGCTGGTCACGGCGACCGAGATGGCCGACCGGGTGCGGATGATCGCCGACGCGTTGGGTGACGTCCCGCTCATCGCCGACGCCGACACCGGCTACGGCGGACCGATGAACGTGGTGCGCACCGTGCGTTCCTATGACGCCGCCGGGGTGGCCGCGATCCAGTTGGAGGACCAGGTATTTCCGAAGCGGTGCGGCCATCTGCCGGACAAGCAGGTCGTGGACGCCGCGGTGTTCGAGCAGACCCTGGCGGCCGCGCTGGACGCGAGATCCGACGACGACCTGCTGGTGGTGGC
>NZ_DATJYB010000013.1:0-43902 GCF_035499775.1 Mycobacterium sp.
CTGGCGCGCTCGCGCTGTTTGATGACGGGAGGAAAGGGCGCGACCGGCATGATTTTGCTGGCCACCGCGACCTTGGTTCGCTCGTCGCCCAGCGCTTCGCCGAGGATCCGCTCGCTCTTACCCAGGCCGTATACCTCGGCGGTGTCGAATAGCGTGACCCCGAGATCAAGGGCGCGCCGAACGATGTCGCCCGCCGCCCCGGAGGCGTAGCTGTCCCCGTAGCCCCACTCCCGCGAGCCGAACTGCCAAGTGCCCAGCCCGATCCGGCTCACTTTTCCGACCCCGTCGACATCTAGATATTTCATGCTGCCCACCGTACTGAGCGGACCGAGCAGCTACCACGTCAGAGCCCGATCGAACCGCGTTGTATGGAACTCGGATTCAGGCCTAACGTCCCTATACATCTCTCGCGAAGTAGTTGGATGATGTGGCGGTGAACGCACACGGCGAAGACTCCGATCCCGCGTTGATCGACACGGCCGGACTGCACCGCCTGGTGGACGTACTCATGGAGCGGGGCTATCGCGTGGTCGGTCCAACGTTGCGCGACAACGCGATTGTGCTCGCCGAACTCGAGTCGGCGGACGATCTTCCGCGCGGCTGGGGTGTCGACGTGGGTCCGGGCCACTACCGGGTGCGGCATCGTGATGACGACGCGGTGTTCGGGCATTCGGCCGGGCCGCAGTCGTGGAAACAGTTCCTGCACCCGCCCCGGCAGCGGCTGTGGGCCGGTACTCGCGACGGGGCCGGCGAGTCCGAATCAGACGAGGTTCCGCGGTACGCGTTCCTCGGAGTGCGCGGCTGCGACCTGTCCGCGATCGCGACGCTGGACCGGGTGCTGGGCCGTTCTGAATATCCGGATCAGTCGTTCGTCGGCCGTCGGCGGCGGCTGTTCGTGGTCGCGGTGAACTGCACCGAACCCGGCGGGCTGTGCTTCTGCGCGTCGATGGGCACCGGGCCCGCGGTCGGGCCCAACTACGACCTGGCGCTCACGGAACGCCCTGGCGCAGAAGGCGTGAGCTACCTGGTGGACATCGGCAGCCCTGATGGAGCCGACGTGCTCGCCGCGGTGCCGCACCGGTCGGCCGGCACGGCGGATGTCAGTGCTGCGCGCGCCGACGTCGAGGCCGCGGCGGATCGGATGGGCCGCCGGATGCCCGACGTCGACCTGCGGGACCTGCTGGCGAATTCGCGCGAGTCGCCGCAGTGGGACGAGGTGGCCGGTCGCTGCCTGACGTGCGGCAATTGCACGATGGTGTGCCCCACCTGCTTTTGCACCAGCACCGAAGACGTCAGCGACCTCACCGGCGAGCACGCCGAACGGTGGCGGCATTGGGCGTCGTGTTTCGAGTTCGATTTCACCTACGTCCACGGTGGTGGCAGCGTCCGCCAGTCCGGTGCCTCGCGGTACCGGCATTGGCTGACCCACAAATTGGGTACCTGGCACGACCAGTTCGGTATGTCGGGCTGCGTCGGTTGCGGGCGATGCATCGCCTGGTGCCCCACCGGGATCGACATCACCGCGGAAATGAACAAAATGGCCGGCAATGACTGAACGGGCGACCGGGTCCGCGCCGACGGCTTCGGCTATGGCCCCGGTTCCGTATCGCGTGCGCACCCGCGTCGTGGAGAGCCCGGATTCGGCAACGCTGTGCCTGACGCCGGTCGGTACGGTGTTGCGGCCGCCGGAGCCGGGCGAGTTCATGATGCTCTACGCGTTCGGCGTGGGTGAGGCCGCGATCTCGATCAGCGGTGATCCGACAGTTACGGACGGCTCGATCACCCACACCGTCCGCGCGGTCGGAGCGGTCAGCCGCGCCCTGCACGACGCCCAGCCGGGTACGGTCATCGGTGTCCGGGGACCGTTCGGCACCACCTGGGGACTGGAACAGGCCGTCGGCCGGGATCTGGTCATGGTCGCCGGTGGCGTGGGCCTGTGCCCCTTGCGGCCGGCGATCCTCGGCGCGTTGGCTCAGCGGTCGCGCTACGACAGGATGATGCTCGTCGTCGGGGCCCGCTCGCGGTCGGACTTCCTATTCGCCGCCCAACTCGAGAAGTGGAACGCGGACCCGCGGATAGAGGTGCAGCAGATCGTCGACGCCCCGACCGAAGGCTGGACCGGAGAGGTCGGCCTGGTCACCGAGCCGCTGCGGCGGCTGTCGCTGCAGCCCGAGCGCACCACGGCATTTCTGTGCGGGCCGGAGCCGATGCTGCGGTTGGGCGCGGAGGTGCTGATGGACAAAGGTGTAGCCGCGCAAGATATTCGGGTCTCGCTGGAACGCAACATGCAATGCGGTGTCGGCTGGTGCGGTCATTGCCAGTTGGGTCCGTTGCTGCTGTGCCGTGACGGGCCCGTCGTCGGTTACGACGTCGCGGGTCCGCTGATGCGGGTAAAGGAGCTGTAGATGAGCCCAACCACGTTGGCCGTGTGGAAGTTCGCCTCCTGCGACGGCTGTCAGCTCACCCTGCTCGACTGCGAGGACGAGCTGCTCACGCTTGCCGACCAAGTTGAGATCGCCAACTTCGCCGAGGCCTCCAGCGCGATGGTCGGTGGTCCTTACGATGTGTCGCTGGTCGAGGGTTCGATCACCACCCGCCACGACGAGCGGCGCATCCGCGAGATCCGTGACCAGTCAAAACTGTTGGTCACCATCGGCGCATGCGCGACGGCCGGGGGAGTGCAGGCGCTGCGCAACTTCGCCGACGTCGCCGAGTTCGTCTCGGTGGTCTATGCCAAACCGGAGTACATCGACACGCTCGCCACTTCCACACCGGCGTCGGCGCATGTGAAGGTCGACTACCAGCTGCCGGGCTGCCCGATCGACCGCGGACAGCTGCTCGATACCCTCGCCGCGTTGCTGATCGGACGCAAACCCCGGCTGCCGGCCAAGACGGTATGCACCGAGTGCAAACAACGCGGCGTGACATGCGTCATCGTCGCCGACGGCACGCCGTGTCTCGGCCCCGTCACCCACGCCGGGTGTGGAGCGTTGTGCCCCGCGCATCATCGAGGCTGCTACGGCTGCTTCGGCCCGTCCGCGGCGCCCAGAACCGCAACGCTGATCCCGTTGCTGCGCCGCGACGGCATGTCCGACGGCGACGTCGATCGGGTGTTCTCGACGTTCAACGTGGCCAGTTTCAGGGCCAGTTTCGCCGCCGAGCGGAGCAAACAGTGACCGAGTCTGATCGCACGCTCAGCGTCGGGACGCTGACGCGGGTGGAAGGCGAAGGGGCGCTGCATGTCACGCTGAAAGACGGGGCGCTCGAGCGCGTCGAACTCAACATCTATGAGCCGCCCAGGTTTTTCGAAGCGTTCCTGCGGGGGCGCGCCTACACCGAGCCACCGGACCTGACGGCGCGGGTCTGCGGAATCTGCCCGGTCGCCTATCAGGTCAGTGCCTGCAACGCGATCGAAGACGCGTGTGGCGTCGAAGTGGACGCGGACCTTGTCGCGCTGCGGCGGTTGCTGTACTGCGGCGAATGGATTCACAGCCATGTGCTGCACATCTACCTGTTGCACGCACCGGACTTCCTCGGCTATACCGACGCGATCGCCCTGGCTCGCGACGAGCGCGAGATCGTCGAGCGCGGACTGGCGCTGAAGAAGGCCGGCAACCGGTTGATGGAGTTCGTCGGAGGGCGGGCCATCCATCCCGTCAATGTGCGGCTCGGCGGATTCTACTCTGTGCCAAAACGATTAGAGTTCAGGCCGATCGCCGAACAATTGCGCAGAGCGCTGGACGACGCGCTGGCCACCGTCGAGTGGGCCGCCGAATTCGAGTTCCCCGACCTCGAACTCGACCACGAGTTCCTTGCGCTTACCGCGTCCGGCCAGTATCCGATCGAGAACGGCACGATCGCGCGCAGTGGCGGCCCGTCGTTTCCAGTCGCCGACTTCAGCGACCACGTCCGCGAATCGCAGGTGCCGCACTCGACGGCCCTGCACGCGACACTCGACGGCGGCTGTCATCTGACCGGACCGTTGGCCCGGTTTTCGCTGAACTCCTCGGCGCTGTCGCCGATAGCGGCGCAGGCCGCCGCGCGGGCCGGGCTGTCGGCGGAATGCCGAAACCCGTTCCGCAGCATCGTTGTCCGTGCCGTCGAGGTGGTCTATGCGATAGAAGAGGCGTTGCGGATCATCGATGACTATCAGCGTCCCTCGCGGCCATTCGTCGACGTCCCGGCGCGGGCCGGCGTGGGGCATGGTGTCAGCGAGGCGCCTCGCGGCTTGCTGTATCACCGGTACCGGATCGACGACGACGGGCTTGTTGCCGCGGCGACGATCATCCCACCCACCTCCCAGAACCAGGCGGCCATCGAAGCCGACCTGGCACGCTTGGTGTCCGACCATCTTGCTCTGGACAATGCCGCGTTGACGACTCTGTGCGAGAGGCTGATTCGCAGCTACGACCCGTGCATCTCATGTTCCGCGCACTTCCTGACGCTGACTGTCGGGCGGACATGACCGGGGGAATCGTCGTCATAGGGCTGGGCAACCGCTACCGGCGCGACGACGGCGTCGGCGTTGCCGTCGCCGACGCGCTGAACGAGCTGGCATTGCCCGATATTCGGGTGGTGACCGGCATCGCTGACCCCATGAGCCTGCTCGAGGCGTGGAGGGGGGCCGGCCTCGCCGTGGTGATCGATGCCGCGGTCGCGGTGCCCTCAACACCGGGCCGAATCTGTCGTTGCACATCAGATGACTTGGCCAACGCAACCGACGGATTGAGTTCTCACGACGTCGATCTCGCCCCGACATACGCGTTGGGCCAGGCGCTGGGCCGACTACCCGACGAGCTTGCGGTGTTCGCCGTCGAAGTAGCTGACACCACCCACGGTGTCGGCTTGACGCCGCAGGTTGCCGCTGCCGTCCCGGAAGTGTTCAGCATGATAGTGGCCGAACTAGGCCCCACCCGACGGGCGGCGGGACGATCGTCACGCGCAGCTTCCCAATGACCGCGACGACGGTCGGGCACCACTGAGTGGGCAAGGCGATCGCCGAACGCCAAAATGCGCTGATTTCCTTGGTTGTCGGCCTCAGGCGGTGATGTTTTCGGCGAAAAGCTCATGGCTGCCGCGACGGTGCATCGAACGGTAGCCGTGCCCGTGAACCCTTCTCGACTACATGCGAACGAATTGCCTCAGCGGGGACTTTTGACCCTAACCATAACCAGTCGTGAAGTGCTGAGATCAGTCGTATATCTGAACCAAGACTCTTCTAGCGAGGAACATCATGAGCAAACTTCCAGTGAAGCGTCATCGGCGCTCGGCGCTTCCCGGCATCTCGGAGCTCTTCACCGGTTTCCCGGGCTGGGCGAATCTTGGGCCGTTGCTGGACGGTCACCTGATCCGCCTCGAGGACGAAGTCAAGGACGGCCAATACGTGGTTCGTGCCGAGCTGCCCGGAATCGACCCAGCCAACGACATCGACGTCACGGTGAATGACGGCCGGCTGACTATCAAGGCCGAGCGCACCGAAGAAAAAGAATCCAAAGGCCGCTCGGAGTTCGCCTACGGTTCCTTCATGCGGTCCGTGGCTCTACCCGCCGGAGCCGATGAGGACGACATCACGGCCAGCTATGACAAGGGAATCCTGACAGTTTCGGTGGCGCTGCCAGAGTCGGTGCAATCCGAGAAACACATTGCGGTACAGGCCGGAAGTTAACTGGCGGGGCGGCCCCGCAGGGACGATTGTTCCTGCGGGGTCACCAACTCCCGTACGATTCGTTCATTGACAGCCACGGGAGAAAGACATGACCCAACCAGACGGGCTGTCACCGATCGTTGTCGGTATCGATGGCTCAAACGCGGCTGTCGCCGCAGCTCTGTGGGCCGCTGACGAAGCGGTCGCCCGGGAAGTGCCGCTCCGACTGGTCCACGCTGCCGACGTTGCAGATATTCACCCGAACATTGACTTCAGGGTGCAAATCACTGAGGCTGAGCGACTGTTTCGCACCGTCGAGGCGGCCGTGGCCGCGACCGGCAAGGCGGTTAAGGTCGAAACAGCTGTCGTTGGGGCGGGACCGCGGCAGGGCCTGCTGATCGAATCACGCAACGCAGAAATGATGTGCGTGGGGTCGATCGGAGTAGGGCGCAGTGGCGACACGCTGGGATCGACAGCCGCTGCCGTGGCCAACGCGGCGTTTTGTCCGGTGGCCATCATCCGTTCCGATGTGGCAAGGCTGGCCACCACCGGAGGGTGGATCGCTGTCAGCGTCGATAATTCGCCCGAAAGCGATCACATCATCGGCAACGGCTTCGCCGAGGCCAGGCTGCGTGATGCCCCGCTGTTGGCGCTCTGGACGGGGGTTGCCGGCAGTGGTGACTGTCCCCTCGACCACCGCCTCGCGGCTTGGCGCGAAGGCTATCCCGAGGTGCAGGTACGCACGCGGCCAGCGCCCAATGGTGTCGCCGAATACTTCTCGCGCAGTACAGTTCCCGTCCAATTGGCGGTAATTGGCTGCGGGCAGGTCGCGCCGCTGATGCGGTTCTTGCCGACTGCCGCGATATCGATCGTCGAATTGTGCTCGCTACTGGTAGTGCGTCACTGAACCGAGCTGTGATGTTTTTCAAGGTGGTCGCGGTCGATTTCGACGGCACCCTCACCTCGGGTGCCGGCATTGCGCCGCATACCGTGGAGGCGATCGAACAGGCTCGGCGTAATGGTTTGGCGATCGTTCTGGTCACCGGCCGTATCGGAGCCGAATTGAATGCCGAGTTCCCAAACGTAGCCGAGTGCATGGACGCGATGGTGCTTGAAAACGGCGCGGTAATCGTGGTCGATGGACACGTCCACGCGTTGTCATCTCCGGTCGATGGCAGTCTTACTCGAGCCCTCGACGATCACGGAGTTCCGTACCGACGCGGTGAGGTCTTGATCGCCGTTGATGGCGAGCACGTGGCGACAGTCGTCGAACTGATCGGTGAGCTCGGGCTCGACTGTCAGATCACGCGAAACCGGGCTTCCCTCATGGTTCTGCCGGCCGGCATCACTAAGGGCACGGGACTGTTGAGACTGCTGGCCCAGATGAGCTTTTCCCCGCATAACGCAGTGGCGGTGGGCGACGCCGAAAACGATTTGTCGATGTTCTCTATCGCCGAAATCGGCGCAGCTGTGGCCAATGCCGTTCCGTCGGCCCGTCGAAACGCCGATGTCGTGCTTGACGAGCCAAACGGGGCCGGCGTCGCCGGCCTGTTGGCCGGCCCGTATCTCACTGGGGCACAACGCTGGTGTCCGTTACGCAGGTGGGTCGACATCGGTGTCTTCGATGACGCCACCCCGGCCCGGATACCCGGAAGTCAAGGGCGGATCGCGGTTACCGGACCCGCGGCCTCGGGCAAAAGCTACCTCGTCGGGTTGCTGGCAGAGCGGTGGATCCAGGCGAACTACAGCGTCCTTGTCCTCGACCCCGAAGGCGACCACTTGCAGTTGCGTCAGCTCAGCGAGGTGCAGGTCGTCGACGGCGACCACCATCTTCCCGAGCCGGCCGAACTGGTCAACGCGTTGCGTCCGTATTCGAGCATGGTGGTAGATCTTTCGGAATTGGCCGAGCCGGACAAGATCGATTACATGCATCGCCTGCGGTCGACCGCTGAGGCGCATCGGGAGCAGCACGGATTTCCGCACTGGGTGATCTACGACGAGGCCCATCTTCTCGGCGCCGAAAAACAAGCCCACTGGGCACGCCGAGGCGGCTATGTGTTGTCCTCATTCGCACCGGCATTACTGCCCGCCCATGAGGTCGACGAAAGCGATGTCGTGATAACGCTTATCAATGGCGACAGCCGGGCGGACGCCGTTTCTCGACGGCGGGCGACCATCCGTTACGGGTCGGGGCCGGTCCGTGGGTTCACGATCGCAGACCGTGAGACGACCCACGTACGCCACTCCCACAAATATGCCGACGTTGACCTGCCCAACGAGCGGCGGTTCTACTTTCACAGCACCGACGGTCACCCCGTCGCTCCGGCCGCGACGATGCGCGACTTCACCACTGCGGTAATGCATCTTGATCAAAAGTCACTCGAATATCATCTTGAACGCGGCGACTTTTCGCGCTGGCTTGATGGCACCATTGCCGACAAGGACCTGGCGATACAGGTAGCAGCTTGGGAGGACGAGCTGCAGGCGCATCGCGCATCCGAACTAGAACAGATACGCCTCCAACTTGCCCGCGCGGTAGAGCAACGGTATCTGCCCCGAGACCAGGAAAGCCAATGAGTTCGGAGTGTTCTACCAGCTTCTGACCGCTGCCGTGAGCAGCGGATACTGTTTGCCGGAATGGTGAAACCCGCAATCTGACGAGTTCTGCAAATCAGTTGGCCGACGCGGAATCTGGACCGGATTGTTTCCCGCGCGTCTGCTTCCGTGCCAGGGCGCGGGCGAGCAGGCGTGCAATCCCGAGCTCGATACCGGTGGCGAGTTCGCCGACGTCGATTGCCGCGTTGCAATCCCCGGTGATGCCGAACACCAACGTGTCGACGTAGCTGAGCATGGTGATCACCGTGGGTAGTTGTGGGGCGATCGGTGGTATCGGCAGCAGCTCTTCCACTGGACGACCCAGCATCTGCAGCCGCTGACGAGTACCTGGCACACCGGTCGCCAGCGCGACAACACTGCGCTGCGGCAACCGCGTCAGCAGCCGAACCGTCCATGCGCTCACGATGAACGGGACGTAACTGCTCAGCGTCACAAATGAACTCGCAGCTTGCCGATGGCTGTTCTTCTTGGCTTTGTCCAGCCTTGTGTGAACCAGCCGTAACCGCTGCACTGGGTCATCCTCTTCGACCGGCAAGCACGGAAGTATGGCTGCCGGACCACGAATATCGCTGCGGTTCAAAGCATCCGACGTCTGGGCCGATATTGGTACCAGCGCACGCACCGAGGTGCGTCGGGGCTTCTCACCGCGACGCAGCAGGTCGCCACGAAAACTGTCGGTGATTGCCGCAAGTGCCACGTCTTCTGGCGTCACATCGAAGATTTCACACACTTCGTCGATGCCCCTCCGGGCCACCCGTACCGCGCTGTAGCGACGCGTGTCGGTGACCACGCCATTTGGTCGGGAGTCTGCGGCCCCCGCAACCAGCCCGGTGGCCAACTCGGCTGCACCAAGGGCGGAGTGCGCAGCCGCGTTGGCGGTGGCTACCGATGTGCGCCACACTTCGCCGACCCAGGTCAGTGGGTTAAGTCCGAGTCCGGCCTGGCGACTGATCGCCGAACGCTGCTCCTCGGCGGCGTGGATCTCGTCGATGACCGCGCGATATGTCCTCGGATCCGAGATCGAAGCCAGTATCTGCAGAGTTGCGGTTGCGTCGGCGATGCATTGATGGATTTTTATCAGAGCGGCCCACCGCCCGTCCGGAAGCCCGTCGATCACCCAGCACTCCCACAACGGATGATTACGGGCCAGCCTCGGCTCCATTAGCTCAGCGATTGTTTGGAACAGGGCCGCGTCATCCCCTGGACGCGGCAAGGCTGCACTACGCACATGGCGGGTGATGTCGAAGTCGTTGTCGCCAACCCACTCCGGCGGCGTCAGTTCGAAAGGATGCTTGCGCACCAGCTGCGCCAACCGAGGAACAGCGTGCAAACCTTTCGACAGCGCCGCGGTCAGCTTTGCTCGCGCGGGGATAGGCCCGTCGATGATGGCTAGTGTGCCGATCGCCAGACTCAAGTCCGGGTCGGCATCTTCTGCCTCCAGAAAACTGGCCTCGGTGGCCGTCAGACGGTCCACCGTCGTCGACTCCGATCCGCGCGCCATAGGCTTGACTATTCGCATCCGGCGCTTCGGCCGATAGTGCCGTTAGTCCCGAAGGCGTCGTGCCAGTCTGCCCAGTTCTTGGGCGGCTAGCGGGCTGATGTGAACTGCGCGAAGCGGGCCGGCGATCTATTCGCCTTCTGCTGCACGTCGCGCGCCACCCGGCCGACGTACGCCATGATGCGATCCAGCACCGCGTCGGACAGGTCGCCGTCGTCGGCCACACGTGGCAGGTTACAGCGCCGCAAGAAAGTATCGACACGTCGATCAGGCGGCCAATCGATGTAGATTGTGCTGGCGTATGGTGACCGCAAGAAATCCCTTGCAAGGCTGTCGATGTCAGAATCGGTCAACAGCGGTGGGGTTCCGTCCATAACCTTCGTACTCCCTCGCTCAGTCACCACCCCGCAACGCTGGACGAAGTCAGTGTTTCGTCGTGGTTCCTTTGCGGATAGGGTACAAAGTCATCGATAGTGCCGGCGCCCGAGTGCGGGGGGCGTGCGCCAATAGCCGGCGCGTTGCGTGGTCTTAAGGTGGGACCTCGAACCGCAGGGCATATCGGCGTCGTCATGAGGACTATTGACCCTGATGGCGCAGCGTGCCATAGACGCATACTGGCGCCATGGTCAAGGTGGCTAAGCGGATCATTGAGACCGCGACACTGTTATCGGTGCTGTACGCGGCGCGCCGATACTACCGCAATTGGGGTGCGACAAAGGCCGAGTGTCAGATGCGCCTGCCGGGCGATGCGTTGGTGGGCGATCCGGTCGTCCAGACAACCGAGGCGGTGTACATCGACGCGCCGCCGGCTGCGGTCTGGTCCTGGCTGTTGCGGAAGGGTCACGAACGGTCTGGGGGAGTGCAGGATGCTGCTGGCGCCGGGTATCAGGGCACCGATCGAGTTCACCCAGAACGACAACTGGCCGTGGGGGATCAGGTGCGACTGGCGCCTCCCGGCTGGATGGGCCTCGCGGGCGGGGTGACGCTGCGCGTCGTGGAGATCGCGCCCGAAAAGCACGTCCTGCTCGCTAGCACGCATCCCGACCTGCGCCGGAATGCGGTGTGGTCATTTCATCTTCAGCCACACTGGGAGAATCGTGTCCGGCTCCTCACCCGCGCCAGAATAGGCTTGCGTTACCCTGGCGAATTCCTTGCATTGGAGTTGGCGCGACCGGTTATCGCCTTAGGCGCCCGGGGGTTGCTGCTCGGAATCAAGCGCGGAGTCGAGCGGCTGCCAATGACCGAGCCGGAACAACCGCACCCAGCCGAAACTGCCTGAAGTTCTTCGCTTTTGAAATCGCAGAGGACATCGAAGGCCGTGGCCGGCATCTAGTTTGAGAGGTTTCGAGATGGATGAGGCGATTCCGCTGGGGCGGATTGCGGGGTTCCCGGTGAAGATCCATTGGAGCGTGGTGGTGATCCTTTGGCTGTTTACCTGGAGCTTGGCAACGTCGTTGCCCCACAATGTCAAAGGGCATTCACACCTGGTCTATTGGCTGGCCGGAGCTTGTGGCGCAGTCGTGTTGCTGATGTCGTTGGTGGCCCACGAGCTGGCGCACGCCGTCGTCGCCCGTCGCTCGGGGTTGACCGTAGACGGCGTGACGCTGTGGCTGTTCGGCGGCGTCACCCGGATCGGTGGTGACGCGAAGACACCTAAGGCGGCCTTCCGGATCGCAATCGCCGGACCGGCCACCAGTCTTGTTCTGGCTGCGGGATTCGCCACACTCGCCGTCATGCTCGCTGCCGTGAAGGCCGCTGACGTCGTGGTCAGCGTTGCCTGGTGGCTGGCAACCATCAACCTGCTGCTGGGACTGTTCAATCTGTTGCCGGGTGCTCCGTTGGACGGCGGGCGGGTGCTGCGGGCCTACCTGTGGCGCCGTCACGGCGACAGCGTGCGCGCGGCCGTCGGCGCGGCGCATGCCGGACGAGTGGTCGCCTACATCTTGATCGGGTTGGGATTGCTCGAATTCGTAGGTGGCGGCCTGATCGGCGGAGTCTGGTTGGCGTTCATCGGCTGGTTTATCTTCGCAGCCAGTCGCGAAGAGGAAGCACAGGTGACCACCCGGCAGGCCCTTTCCGGGCTACGGGTCGCCGACGCAATGACCCCTCAACCGCACACTGCTCCCGGCTGGCTCAGCGTGGAAGAGTTCATCGAGCGCTACCTGCTCGGCGATCGGCACTCGGCATTCCCGGTTGCCGAGCGCGATGGATCGATCGTCGGCTTGGTCACGCTCACCCAGCTGCGCAATGTCGTGCCCGACCAACGCGCTACCACCAGCGTGCGCGACATTTCGCTGCCGATGAGCAGTGTGCCGACGGCGGCACCACACGAGCCGCTCAGCGCCCTGATCGACCGGCTGGCGGCGTCGCGTCACTGCAGCCGTGCACTCGTCATCGACGAGAGCAGTGTGGTTGGCATCGTCACGCCGAGCGATCTCGCGCGGCTGATCGACGTTTACCGCCTAGCCCACCCGGCAACCGCGACGATTGCCCACCGCCCAGATGCGGACCGCGTTGCCAACGCCGGCCGATCGGGCATCCGAGAGGAGTACGGACACTGAAATCGATCATCGTGGGCATCGATGGTTCTCAGGCGGCGATCGCTGCCGCACCATGGGCTGTTGATGAGGCGATCGGCCGCGGCAAGCCACTGCGCCTCATCTCGGTCATCAAACAGACGCATCCATCGTCGGACGACTACGCTCGCTACCTCGGGCACGCCGAGATATCGCTTGAGGAAGCGCAACTGGCGGTTAAGGCCAGCGGAAAGCCGGTCAATGTCGAAACTGACATTGCACGTGGTCCGGCCGGGCCGGTGCTGGTCGAGTTATCGCGCGACGCCGAGCTGGTTTGCCTTGGCTCGGTCGGGATCGGGCGCTACGCCCGCTCGCTGCTGGGTTCGACGGCAACAGAGCTCGCCGAAAAGTCGCGCTGTCCGGTCGCGGTAATACGTACGGCCTCCGACCAGCCCCCGCCTGAGATCAATTGGATCGTAGTCCGGATGACGGACGCGCCCGAGAACGACGCCGTAGTCAAGGCAGCTGCCTGGGAGGCGAAGTTGCGCAGGGCACCGATGCTTGTCCTCGGCGGGCGACCAGAAGACCTCACTGAACACGCGGACGGCGATTTCGAACGGCGAGTACAGGATTGGCGGCAACGTCATCCCGAAGTGCGGGTCTACCCGATCACCACCAAGTACGGGATCGCGAGCTTCCTGAAGTCCACCGACGAGCGAGTTCAGCTTGCTGTCATAAGTGGCGCCGAGGCCGATCAGCTGGCCCGGCTCATCGGGCCTCATGGACATCCGCTATTCCGCCATCCCGAATGCTCAGTGCTCGTCGTCCGCGGGGCAAGCGCTTAGGCCGACTCGCGTGCCACGATTACCGGAACATGCGCCATCTGGGCAACGGTTTCACCCACTGATCCCACCAGCATTCCGGCGAATCCGCCGCGTCCGCGGCTGCCCACCACGATCAGCTGGGCGGCTTCGGATTTTCCGACGAGCTGTCGCGCCGGCTTATCGCACACCACCACACGGGTCACGTTCACATCGGGATACCGTTCCTGCCATCCCGCCAACCGCTCGGCCAATACCTCTTCTGTCATTGGTTCGGTTGCCGGCCAATCGATTCCGGGGCATTCTGACACATCCGTGTCGCTCCATGCATGCACCGCGATCAAGTCCACGCTTCGGCGCGACGCCTCGTCGAACGCGATCGCGGTCGCCAACTCAGATGCCGACGAACCGTCAATTCCGACCACAACGGGCGCCTGACTGGCGCGCGACGGCGCCGGGTCGTCGTCGTGGACGATGGCGACCGGACAGTGGGCGTACCGCAGCAGTCCAGAACTTACCGAGCCCAGGTTCCGGCCCGGCCAGTGCCCGCTTCCGTGACATCCGGTGACCACCATCTCCGCATCCTTGGAGAGGTCGACCAACGCGGGAACGGCTGCTGACGGCAGGATTTGGCTGTGGACTTCGGCCGGACCGCCGCGCTGCGAAGCCTGGGCGATGACCTTGCGGGCGTCGTTGACCAATCGGAGGCCGTGGTCTTCCTGCCAGCGCTTCAGGCCTGGCGACAACCGCTTCGACCACCCTGCGACCTCAGGTGAGATCGCGTGGACAAGCGTCAGCGGGATGTTTCGCAATTCAGCCTCGCGTGTCGCCCACTGTACCGCCAGCCTGGCGGATGCCGAGTCGTCGATGCCGACGACGATTCCTAACGGTGACTGGTGCGATGACATGGCTTGTCCCCTTTTCGTTGGCGGATTACGGGCTCCGCCGAAATAGCGGCTCGCTAATGTCTGACCGTAGCTTCGTTGGGTGTGTTGGGACAGAGGCGTTGGTCACCTGCCGGGTGAGCATAAGTCCTGTGGGGTACACGCGAGAGGTATGGCTCTGCTGAGCCGCTCGATCTCACCGGCCGCGTCGATAAGCACTGCTGGTTGCCGCCAAGCTGCCAGGCGAACGTACGCACCGCGCCGGCAGGTGGTGGGGCAAAGAAAAGGCAGCTTCGACGTTGCGGTCGAAGCTATTTCGGCGATTGACGTCCTTCCCCCAGGATTCTCCGTGGGAAAGAACGTCAATCGCGTTGGTTTCGAGGTTATTTTGCGTGTTTCACGCGACCCGCGGAAGTTCCGAAGAGGATGGTTTCGCCTGTGCCACTGGTTGAGATGGTCCGGGACCCCAGCCGACGTAGGTCAGGTACAGCCCGGCCACCGCGATCAGAGCGCTGACGGCTATCCACAAGGGACCCATGCCAATCGTGGCGTTGGCGGCTGACATGAAGGCCCTGGGAAATGCCAGCAGAAACAGTCCGCGTAGCGTGATCATCCAGCCCACCACAGACACGACAATCGCCGCTGCGCCTCGCCAGTATTGGTGTAGCGCGACGACGACAAGGCCGATCAACAGTACGAAGGCGCCCGTCACCCAGGCCCACACGACGTTCGACTCGAATTCCGAAAGCAGTGCTCGCATTTCTGATGCACGGGCTACCACCGTGATGCCGAGGATGGCCAAAAACGGGCCGAGAACTCGTGCGAAAACTCGCGTCCTCGGCTGCAGTTGAGTTGAGCTCATTTGTCGCACCTCCAATGGAGTCTTGCCATCTGCCGATGACAGGGAAACTCTATCCCGGAAAGACATCTCAGCATGCGCCGATGTGAGGCGGGAGGGACGATAGTCCCATATCGAAGGGACATTTGTCGTGAAAATGCCGCTTTACCAGTTCGTCAAATCAGTAGGTGCTTTAGGACTATGACAAGGGGACAAACGGCCCTCGCCAAGTCGCGACAGCGCTCGTTACCGTCAGGACGATCGATTTGTGATCGTCCCGCAGCGCCATCCTGAAATGGGTTCACCCGTGCCTGACCAGATATCAATGGCCCCCGGGCAACCCGCGGTGGCGCCGAAGGGTCAGATCACGATCCGCCTAAGCCACTCGAGCATCGTTGACATCACTGGTGATTCGCCCGCCGCACTCGACCCGGAGCAGGCATCCAAGCGGGTGCTGAGGGATCTGCGCAGCTCCGCTCAAGGTCTATCGACACGCGAGGCTGAGCGGCGCTTGCTCCAGTACGGGCCCAATACCCTGCAAAGCCGGCATGGGCGGCAGTGGCCCGCGGAGTTGGCGCGTCAGTTCACCCACCCGCTCGCGCTGCTCTTATGGCTCGCGGCTGGGTTGCTGCTGATCGTCGGCTCGCACGTTGTTGCCGCCGCGGTTGTCTCGATAATCGGGCTCAACGCAGCATTCTCGTTCGTGCAAGAGCTGCAGGCGGAGCGGGCGGTGGAAGAACTAGCCAAGTATCTGCCGCAGCGTGCGCGGGTCGAACGAGACGGCGCGATGACCGAAGTCGAGGCGACGCGGTTGGTGCCCGGCGATATCGTGAAGATCCAAGACCTCGGCTCTACTTCTACTGCTGGCATATCCCGTGATCGTCTGGGGCGCAGATGAATTCATGCGGTAAATAGTCAGGAAGCGAGCACACCGTGAAGACTAGTCATAGCCGTGTTTCGGCGAACTCGATGCGCAGCGGCGAGCGGGTGTTGATCAGCGTGGATACCCCGGCAGTCCGGTTCGCCGCCGTGCTGATTCTGATATGCATAGGCGGAATCGTCATGCTGCTGATCCGCGAACGGCCTGGTGAGGATTGGTATGCCACAGGCCGTTTCGGATGCTCGGCGGCGGTGCTTGCGGCGCTCGCGTTGATCTCCCGCGGGGTTCTGATGGGGCGCCCGGTGGCCGCACGACACGCGCTGGCAGCAGGCGCCGCGGTGTGCGCAGGTGTGTGTGCGTACTTTCTGTCGCTTGGCTTGCTCGGCAACATGCTGATCGCGATCAGCGGCTTCGTGCTGATGTGGCCCACCACGGCTAGACCACAGCCAGAGTTGTTGGCGCAGGTGTGGACGCTGGTCAACGCCACGCGCGGTGATCCGCTGGCACCCTTCGCCATGCATTCGGGCAAGAGCTATCACTTCAACACCGAAATGACGGCTGCGATCGCGTACCGCACTCGGTTGGGGTTCGCGGTCGTCAGCGGCGACCCGATCGGCGATCCCGCCGAATTTGGTTCTTTGGCAGCGGATTTCGCCCGCATGTGCCGCAGCCACGGCTGGCGGATCATTGTCCTTGCCGGCGCCGAGCGGTACCTCGCGCTGTGGGGCAAGGAGGAGGTCGGGCAGGCGATGCTAGCAGTGCCCATCGGCCGCGACGTCGTGGTGGACGTAGGCACGTTCACGCTAGTGGGGCGCCGCTACCGTAACCTGCGCCAAGCCGTACAACGGACCCGCAACTGCGGAGTCACCACCGAGATCATTGACGAACAGGACCTTGACCGGACAGTGGCCGCCGAACTCACCGAGGTCTTGTTCGCCGCGCACCGCACCGCACGCACCGAACGCGGATTCTGCATGAATCTCGACGGGGCATTGGAAGGCCGCTTCCCAGGTGTCAAGTTGGCTATAGCGCGCGACCGATGTGGACGGGTGGCGGCCTTTCACCGATATGCAACCGCTGGGGAAGGATCAGAGGTCACCCTCGATGCGCCATACCGTCATCCGGGCGCTCCCAACGGCGTTGACGAGCGGCTTTGTGTTGACATGATCGCTGAAGCGAAAAGCCATCATGCAGAGCGCCTTTCGCTCGCATTTGCGGCGTTCCCCGAGATTTTTGCGGCTGCCCGCCGGAATCCATTACAGCGCATAGCTTATCGGTTGATCCATCTGCTGGACCCGCTGATCCGGCTTGAGTCGCTCTATCGTTACCTGCGCAAATTCCACTCGCTGGCCGAGCGCCGCTATGTGGTGCTGTGCACGCACCACATCCCGGCCGCGCTACTGGTACTGCTGTCTTTGGAGTTCATGCCCCGCCGGCGGCACCTGAGCTCTCCGCAGCACCAGGCGCGGATTGGCTAAGTGCGAGCCGACTCGTCCTGGCGGGGCACGTCGAACCGGAATCGCCGGCCGGTGACCCGTTCCGGAAGGATCCGTATGTAATGCGTTTTCGCCGACGCCGTCCACGGGAGCAACTGGGCATGTTCGGCCTCTTTGAGTTCTTCATCGGTTCGCAGCGAACGCGTTCTGCCTTCGATGATCACGCTCCAGCCCTCGGCGACGTCGTGATCATCGACCTCGAACACCACGTGGTTGTTTATCGCCACGCTGATCAGCTTGGTGCCCTCGGCGGTACGAAACAGCACCGTGCGGTTCTGCACAACGAAGTTGACTGGAAAGATCTGGGGCCGGCCGTCAGCGGCGGTGACCAGGCGTCCCAGCGCCATGCTTTTCAGAAGATCCCAGCATTCGTGCTCAGGCAGGATGGTGACCCCATCGCCGGTTGTTGACATCAGCCAACCCCTCTCAAACGTCTTCTGATACGTCCCAACGATGAGACTATTGATGCCGGCCGCGCAAGGCGTTGGCCCAAAGTCCCCCCTGGCAAGGACCAAGGTCGCTTAGTCACGGCTATCGGCATGCGTTTCGACGTAACCGACCACGTCGGCCAGAGTGCGAAGAGACGCGTAGTCGGATTCCGGGATGTCGACATTCAGCCGCCTGTGGATACCACGTAGAAAATTCAGCCAGTCCATCGAGTCAAGATCGACCTGGTCTCGGAGCAAGACCTCGTCGCGAATGTCATCGGCCTCGATTTCGGGTGCGATCGTCGTCAGGACGGACAGGACCACACCGCGAACGTCTTCTTGTGTCGTCATCGTGCATCACTTCTCTAGGAGATCGGGCTGTTGGAGCAGTTCATTGATCGCGCTGAGGAATAGGGCGCCCCGGTGACCGTCGCTTGCCCTGTGATCGGCGGCCAGCGTGCCTTGAACCGTGGTTACGACCCGGATTCCGCCGTCGATGACGCACACCCGCTGCGTCGGCTTTCCGAAGCCGACCAGCGCCACCTGCGGTGGGTAGATCACGCCGAAGACCGTGTCGACTCCCTGGTCGCCCAGGTTGGTCACCGTGATGGTCGGGTCTGCCATCTCCGAGCTCCGCAGCGAGCCGGCGCGTGCCCGTGCCACCAGATCGGTGAGGTTTTCCATCAGTTCGTCGAGCTTCTTTTCGGCGACGTCATGAATGGCCGGTGCGACCAGGCCACCTGCGCGCAGCGAGATGGCGACACCGACATGTACCCCGGTCGCGGGTTGGAGGGCATCGTCTCGCCAAAACCCGTTGAATTCGCCGAACCGTTGCGCGGCAAGCGCGACGGCCTTCAGCTGCAGGACGGCCGGCAGTACGCGTTCGGTGATGGATCGCTCCGCATTTCGCGCGGTCAGCCAGTTCAACGAGCTTTCCATCATGATCTCGTCGGCAAGGTAGTAATGCGGAATCTCCCGCTTGGACCGGCTCATCGCAGCCGCGATCGACTTCCGCATCTGGGCACCGCGGTCCGCCGCTGTTGTCTTGGCCGCCGGCTTCTTGGCCGGTTCCTTGACCGCTAGTTCCGAGGCGGCGCGCTCGACATCGGTGATGGTGACCGCCCCCTGCGGACCGGTACCGGTCACAGTGTCGACGTCGACGTTCAGCGATTGAGCAACACGGCGCGCGGCCGGTGAAACCCAGGTGCGTCGGTGCGGTGTCGTCGGTGACATCGGGGTCGCGCCTCGCGTCCTCGACGGTGCGGGTGCGGGAGTTGCGGCCTTCGCCGTCGCGCGCCGCTTGCGCGGCTGCTTCTGGGCGCGCTCACCTGCCGCCCGCAGTGTGGCCAAAACCGTTCCCACCTCGACGGTTTCGCCGACCGGCACGACAAGCTCGTTGATCGTGCCCTCCTGCCAGCACTCGATCTCCACTGCGGCCTTGGTGGTCTCGATGATCGCCACGACCTGTCCGCGGCTCACCTTGTCTCCCGGCTTGACCAGCCATTCGTTCAGGGTGCCTTCGTCCATGTCAGAACCCAAAGCGGGCATCTTGAACTCGATCATGATTGATCACCGAAGAGACTTTGGACGGCGGCGACGATCTTGGCGGGTTGCGGCAGCGCCGCCTGCTCCAGGTGCTTCGCGTAGGGCATGGGCACTTCCGCGCTGCACACCCGGGCAACCGCTGCGTCCAGGTCGTAGAACGCGCCCTCCATGATCTGTGCCGAGATTTCGGCGGCCAAACTGCCGGTGCGCCAAGCCTCGTCGACCACAACGGCGCGATGTGTTTTGCGGACCGACGCCAGGATGGTGTCGGTGTCGAGCGGACGCAGAATCCGCAGATCGATTACTTCACAGTCGATTCCGGTCAGTGATAGCTGGTCGGCAGCGTCCAGCGCCTTGGGCACGCAACCGCCGTAGGCGATCAATGTGACGTCAGTGCCGCTGCGGCGCGCCGCCGCCCGGCAGATATCGGTCGGCTTCAGCTCGTCGATATCGGTCGAGGTGTTGTAGAGCTGAACATGCTCGAAGATGATCACCGGATCCGGGTCGGCCAGGGCCGGAGCGAGCATTCCGTACGCATCCTCGACCGTAGCGGGAGCAACCACCTTGATCCCCGGGATATGGGCATACCACGGCTCGAGGCTGTGGGAGTGCTGAGCGGCCAACTGACGTCCGGCGCCGGTGGCCATCCGGATGACCAACGGTACCGAGAACTGTCCTCCCGACATATGCCGCAGCGCTGCAGCGGTATTGACGATCTGATCGAGTGCCAACAGGCTGAAGTTCACCGTCATAACCTCGACGATGGGTCGCAATCCGTTGAGGGCTGAGCCGATCCCGACACCGACGAAGCCCAACTCGGATATCGGAGTGTCGCGTACCCGGTCCGGGCCGAATTCGCCCAGCAGGCCCTTGGATGCGGCGTAAGTACCGCCATAACGGCCGACATCCTCGCCCATCAGCACGACGCGGCGGTCACCGCGCAAGGCGTCGCGAATCCCGTCATGCACAGCGGTTCGATAGGTTGTCTTCATCGTGCCTTCTCCCGGCTGGGCTCTTCGAGACCATCGCATCTGCCGGCCGGCGTAAGCACGTCACGCTCGAGATCTTCTGCGTCCTCCCATGTTCCGGCTTCAGCGAATGCCACAGCGGCCTCGATCTCGGCGACGGTCGAATTGTCGATATCGTGCACGTCATCTTCGGTCAGTGTGCCGTCGCGCAGACACCGCTGGGTGAACAGCCGGATCGGGTCGCGCTCACGCCACCGCTCGACTTCCGTCTTTTCCCGGTACAGTTCGGGATCGAACATCGAGTGCGCCCGGAACCGGTAGGTTCGGAACTCGATGAAGTACGGGCCGCCGGTGCTGCGGACATGCTCGACACCCAGTTGGGCGGCGCTGTAACACGCCTCGACGTCCATTCCGTCGACGGCCGCCGTCGGAACACGGTATGACGCCGCTTTAACGGTGAGATCCGTCTGCGACTGTGCACGTTGCAATGCCGTGCCCATCGCGTAAAGGTTGTTCTCGCATAGGAACAACACCGGCAGGTTCCACAGCACGGCCAAGTTCATCGACTCGTGAAATGCGCCCTCGGCAACCGCACCATCGCCGAAATAGCAGGCAGTCAACCGCTTTTGCTGCAGCATCGCGTCAGCCAGCGCGATGCCCACCGCCAACGGCAGGCCGCCGGCGACGATTGCATTGCCGCCGTAGAAGCGTCTGGACGCGTCGAACAGGTGCATCGATCCGCCGCGACCGCGGGAGCAGCCCTCCTGCTTGCCGAACATCTCGGCCATGATCGAGGTCATCGGGATGCCGCGTAATAGGGCGTGGGCATGCTCGCGATAGGTCGCCACAACCGCGTCATCATCGCTCAGGGCGCGCAATGATCCCGCGGCGACCGCCTCCTCCCCGACATAGAGATGCAGGAAGCCGCGAATCTTGGCCGCGCTGTAGAGTTCCGCGCACTTCTCCTCCATGCGCCGCACGCGGACCATATCCGATAAGAATTCACGCGCCGGCTTGGTTTCCATCACGGCGACACTCCCTCAGTTTCGGGCTCGGGCGATCCCTCGACAGTGGAGGTATCGCCCTCAGGCAGGCCGAGTTCGCGAGCCTTCAGCAGTCGCCGCATGATCTTGCCGCTGCTGGTATGCGGCAACGACTCGACAAATTGGATCTCCTTGGGCGCCACGGCGGCTCCGAGCCGCTTGCGGGCGTGGCCCAGCAATTCCAGCCGCAGATCGTCGTCGGCGACAAACCCGTCTTTGACGACAACGAAGGCCTTGATGATCGCGCCGACTGTCGGATCAGGCTTGCCGATGACGGCCGCCTCGGCCACCGCCGGATGATCTGTCAGCGCGCTCTCCACTTCGAACGGGCCGATCAGGTGGCCGGCTGATTTGATCACGTCGTCTTTGCGCCCGACGAACCAAAAATAGCCGTCGGCATCCTTTTTGGCCAGATCTCCGGTCAGGTAGAGCCCGTCGCTGAAGCATGCCCGATATCGGTCGTCGGCGTGTAGATAACCGCGGAACATCGATGGCCAGCCTGGCTTGAGGGCGAGCTCGCCCTCGACATCGTTCTCCTCGATGACCGAGGTTGTGCCGTCGTCGTTGTGGCGCACGATGCATGCGTCCACGCCGGGCAGTGGCCGGCCCATCGATCCAGGCTTGATGTCGAAGGCCGGGGTGTTGGCGATCATGATGCCGCCCGTTTCGGTCTGCCACCAATTGTCATGAATCGGTAAGCCCAGCACTCGCTTTCCCCACCAGACCGCTTCGGGATTGAGCGGCTCGCCGACACTTGCGACCAACCGCAGGTGGGGAAAGAGATATCGCTCACACAGCTCTGGGCCCGCCTTGATCAACATCCTTATTCCGGTCGGCGCCGTATACCAAACCGAAACCTCTTGCGTTTGCAGAATCCGGTACCATCGCTCGGCGTCGAACTCGGCTTGGTCGACGATCGAAGTGACTCCGTGCAGCAACGGGCTGATGATTCCGTAGGAGGTCCCGGTGACCCAGCCGGGATCTGCTGTGCACCAATAGATGTCGTCAGGGTGAAGATCAAGCGCATACAGGCCGGTGACATAGTGCATCGCGACGGCGCCGTGTACGTGGATGGCGCCCTTCGGTGTACCGGTGGTGCCGCTGGTGAAGTGCAAAAGTGCCGGGTCGTCTGCAGTGGTGGGTTCGACCGGTACGCTCTCGTCGGCAGCGGCCATCCAATGCCAGAAATTCAGCGTCCCAGGCACTTGGTTGCCGGCGTCGTCGTTGTCGACGATGAAAATGTGCCGCACTGAGGTTAATCGGTTGCGGATCTTGGCGATCTTGCGTTCGTAGATCGCCCTGGTGGTCACCAGCACATCCGCTTGCCCGATGGCGACTCGGGTGGCGATCGGTTCCGGCCCGAATGCCGAAAACAACGGTGATACGATGCTGCCGTTGCGAAGCGCGCCCAGGATGGTGATGTACAGCTCGGGCGTGCGACCCATGATCGTGAACACGCGGTCGCCTTTGTTATAGCCAAGCGAGCGCAGCACTCCGGTGAATCGTTTGGCAAGGCGGCCCAGCTCGGCGTAGCTGAGATCGCGGGTGGAAATCGCGCCGTCCCAGCCCTTGTCGGTGATGAACCGTAATGCGGTGCGTGTCGCGGCTGGGCCGGCGGCGTGCCGGTCGACGGCGGCGTAACCGATGTTGCACCCGCCGTCTGCCATGCCTTCGCACAACGCCGGCACATCGGACCAGCGGAACCGGGCTCGCGTTTTCTCGTAGTCCGTGAAATTGGGCGGGACGCGATAGTCGTCGGGTGTCTTGCGAATGATGTCCATCAGTAGGCCTAGCGCTATCGCGTCCGCAACGTCGCGCGGAGCTTTCCCGCGGGGTGCTTGAGGCGGCTGTTTGCTGGCATGACCACGACCCTTTTTCGGTTGCTCGGGCTCTTCATCTTTTGCCGAACACGCCCGGTGCAATAGAGACAAAAGTCATCAATCGACCGGTCGGTGGTCCCTCGGTCGGGCGTCAGACGCCGCAGCAGAGCGGTTTCGCCGCCAGGGACCAATGCCACGACGCTGGGGGCTAAGGACCCTGGCGTCGGATATTTCGGGTGGCCGAATGTCTAGGCCACACAGATGGTGGCAGAGGCTGTCTGCATACATGAGGAAGTGAAATGGTCTACAAGGAAAACGGTCTACTGCAACTGACCGACACCGAAGTCGATGCGCTGGCCCGCCGGTTCCTGAGCTCGCCCTATGCCGGCCGGAACAAGTACTCGGATTGGCCGCTGGACCGGCGCCTCGACGGCTTTCTGCATCGCCGGGGGCTTGGCTTGCTCGCTGAAGACGGCGATGCGCACGATCTCATCCTGGAACGTGTCATGGCGCTAATCGGCGCAGCCGAGCAGCCCAGGGTGCCCACCGATGATGGAGCCGACCAACGGCCCGTCGGCAGGGGACTTCCGTCCCTATCATCGACCGGTGCTGACTGGTCGGATAGGCATTGTCAATCTGTCGATTTCGAGATCTAGGAGACAGTCATGGGCACCCTTTCCGTTCAGCGTCAGGCGAGGTCGCTCTTCCCGGAGTTCGCGGAGTTGTTCGCGGCCTTCCCATCGTTTGCCGGCATGCGCCCCGCGTTGGATCCCCGCGTCATGCGGTTGGAGGACGAGATGGAGGACGGCCGCTACGTGGTGCGCGCCGAAATCCCCGGTGTCGACCCGGCGGCGGACATCGACATCACGGTCCGCGACGGACAACTGATCGTCAGGGCCGAGCGCAGCGAGAAGAAGGAATTCAACGGGCGGTCGGAGTTCTCGTACGGTTCCTTCGTTCGCGCGGTGTCGCTGCCGGCCGGAGCCAATGACGACGACATCCAGGCCACTTACGACAAGGGCATCCTCACTGTTTCGGTGGGTCTGTCGGAGCCGAAGCCAGCAGAACGCCGCATCCAGGTTCAGTCAAGCTGAAGTGATCGGGGCACCTGATGACAAGCGCGGCTGAGGCCACCCGGCGCTCGCCGAGGCGAGTTTTCCGCGACCGCAGCGAGGCCGGCCGGGTGCTGGCGAATCTGTTGAGTGCCTACCGCGACCGGCCGGACGTGATCGTCTTGGGCTTAGCACGCGGTGGAATACCTGTGGCGTGGGAGGTAGCGGCCGCGCTGCATGTCCCATTGGATGCCTTCGTCGTGCGCAAACTCGGTGCCCCCGGCCACGAAGAGTTCGCGGTCGGGGCGTTGGCAAGTGATGGTCGTGTCGTCATTAACGACGACATGGTGCGAGGGTTGCGGATCACACCGCAGCAACTGCGCGACATCGCCGAGCGCGAAGGCCGCGAGTTGGTCCGGCGTGAGGCCGCTTATCGTGGGGGACGTCCACCGCTGGAAGTCGCCGGCAAGACAGTCATTCTTGTCGACGACGGTTTGGCCACTGGCGCAAGCATGTTCGCCGCGGTGCAGGCGTTGCGCGAAGCCGAGCCGGCACAGGTCGTGGTCGCGGTGCCGGCCGCCCCGGAGTCCACCTGCCGGGAGTTCGCCGGTCTGGTCGACGACGTCGTCTGCGCGTCCATGCCGACGCCGTTTCTTGCGGTGGGCGAGTCATTCTGGGATTTCCGCCAGGTCACTGACGAGGAGGTTCGGCAGCTGCTGGCCACCCCGACGACAACCGTTTCGGCCACCAGAGCGCTGGAGGCCTCCCCGGCCGAGCTGGTCGTTCGCGTTGCCGTCGACGCACCCGCGGGCGTTCCCCCGCGCGAAATATTGGAGCAGCTTGTCGGTGACGCGCGGATTGTCCTGATCGGTGAGAGCTCACACGGTACGCACGAGTTCTACCAGGCTCGGGCCGAAATCACGAAATGGTTGATCGAGGAGAAGGGATTTTGCGCCGTCGCCGCGGAAGCTGACTGGCCCGACGCCTACCGAGTGAATCGATATGTTCGCGGTCTGGGCGAGGACAACACCGCGGATGAGGCGTTGAGCGGATTCGAGCGCTTTCCGGCCTGGATGTGGCGTAACACCGTCGTTCGGGACTTTGTCGACTGGCTACGTACGCGCAACCTAAGTCAGGAGTCAATTGGCCGGCGCCAGGCCGGCTTCTACGGCCTGGATCTGTACAGCCTGCACCGGTCGATGCACGAGGTGATCACCTATCTCGACAAGATCGACCCGAGGGCTGCCGCGCGAGCACGGGCCCGTTACGGCTGCTTTGATCACGCATCGGCCGACGATGGTCAGGCATATGGATTTGCTGCGGCCTTCGGCGCAGGACCGTCGTGTGAGAGGGAAGCCATCGAGCAATTGGTCGAGTTGCAACGTGATGCCCTCGACTACGCGCGCAGGGATGGACTGCTCGCTGAGGACGAGCTGTTCTACGCCCAGCAGAATGCGCAAACGGTGCGTAACGCAGAGGTCTACTACCGCGCGATGTTCAGCGGCCGTGTCAGCTCCTGGAATTTGCGCGACCAGCACATGGCACAGACCCTCGAGGCGTTGCTGAAACATCTGGACCGCCACGGTGATGTGGTACCCGCCCGAATAGTGGTGTGGGCCCACAATTCTCACGTCGGCGACGCCAGGGCAACCGAAGTGTGGGCAGACGGTCAACTTACGCTCGGTCAACTTGTCCGTCAGCAGTACGGCGATGAGTCCCGTCTCATCGGGTTCAGCACTTACTCCGGTACCGTCACCGCTGCCAGCGATTGGGGTGGTATCGCCGAACGAAAAGCGATTCGTCCGGCACTCAACGGGAGCATCGAAGAAATGTTCCATGAGACCGGCAGGGCAGCCTTTTTCGTCTCAGCGCTGATCAATCCGGAGGCCGAAGATCCACTGAGCGTCGTCCGATTGGGGCGCGCCATCGGCGTGATCTACCGGCCCGAGACGGAGCGGCAGAGCCACTACTTCCACGTTCGACCCGCCGATCAATTCGACGCGATGATTCATATCGATCAGACCCGCGCGCTCGAGCCCTTGGAACCTACGAGTCTCTGGATAGCGGGCGAGACACCGGAGACCTACCCCAGTGGTCTTTAGTCCAATGATCGAGCGGAGCTAAACGATGCAGGCGCAAGCCGGTCCGCCCCCGGGTCTGCCACGAATTGTCACGCTGACCATGAATCCTGCGCTCGACATCACGACAAGCGTGGGCGTCGTGCGGCCGACAAACAAATTGCGCTGCAACGCGACTCGTTACGACCCGGGCGGCGGCGGTATCAATGTCGCTCGGGTGGCACTGGTCCTCGGCGGCTCGGTGTTTGCGGTGTTCCCCGCAGGCGGGTCGCATGGTGGTCTGCTCACCAGGCTGCTCAATGACGAAGGGGTCCCGTTCGGAGAAATTCCGATTGCGGGGTGTACCCGAGAGAGCTTCACCGTCAACGAGACCAGCACCGGCCAGCAGTACCGGTTCGTCCTGCCGGGGCCTCGGTTGACAGCGCGAGAACAAGAGAGATGTCTGCAGGAACTACGAATGGCGGCCCGCTCGGCCGAATTCGTCGTGGCCAGCGGCAGCCTGCCGCCGGGTGTTCCCGACGACTTCTACAACCGGGTCGCCGACGTCTGCCGGCAAGTCGGCGCCCGGCTGATTTTGGACGCTTCCGGTGTCGGCTTGCAAAACATCTCCTCTGGAGTATTTCTCCTCAAACCAAGTGTGCGCGAACTGCGGGAATGCTTTGGACGCGAATTAGCCACTGAGGCTGAGCAATTGGCGGCCGCACATGAGCTCATTGACATTGGGCGCGCAGAAGTTGTAGTAATCTCCCTGGGAGATCAAGGAGCGCTGCTCGTGACACGCCATGCGAATCAGCGTATTTCAGCCATCCCGATGCAGGGGGGCAGTGGCGTCGGGGCCGGCGACGCCATGGTTGCCGCGATCACGGTGGGCCTGAGCCGCGGATGGACGTTGGGCAAGTCCGTCCGTCTGGGGATTGCGGCGGGCGCCGCGATGTTGATGACTCCCGGTACGGAGGTCTGCGAGCGCGCGGATGTGGAGAAGTTGTTCGAACTCGTCGCCGAGCCCCTCGACGTTCGGTCGAACTAGTCAGGAGCCGACATGAATCAACTGGACGCGAAGTCGGTGGTGGTAGGCGTCAATGGTTCTCAAGCCGCGGTGAACGCCGTCAAGTGGGCGATCGACGAGGCGATCAGCCGGCAGCTGCCGCTCCGCCTTGTGTATGTCATCCCGGGCCGGCGAATCGCATCGGCGGACAACGCCTCGGAGTGGGAGCTTGAACGCAGTGAAATGGTGCTGTCCCAGGCGATTTGCGCAGTGCAGGACGAACACAAACCGGTCGAGGTCGAAACAGCGGTGCTCTCGGGGGATCCCGCGCAGGCGTTGATTGCTGAATCGCTGCACGCAGCCATGGTCTGTGTGGGCACCTCTAGAAGGGGATGGGCTGCCGACGGCTTGTTGGGCCCAACCGCCGCCGCGTTGGTGACGGGCGCACATTGCCCGGTTGCGATCATCCGGACCAATCCAGACGGATCGCCGACGGAACTCGGTGTGATCGCCGTGGTACTCAACGACGAACCCGACAACGACGAGGTGGTGCATCAGGCCATGGAGGAAGGGCGGCGTCGCCACGCTACGGTGCGGCAGATCGACCGCCGGCTGGACAGCTGGGTCCGCAGGTATCCGGATGTTCCCGTCCAGATCGTCGCCGCGGGAACCGGCGCTCACGCGGCTGAGAACCACAGCAGTGCAATCGACCTGGCCGTGGTGGGCGAGGCCGAGGCCGATCAGTTACCGGAGTTGGCTATCCCGAACTGTCATCCAATTCTCGGCTATCCCGACTGCTCAGTGCTTTTGGTCCGGCACTAGCTCCGGAGTTCTTGGGAATTGACCTTCGGCTGGTGCCCTGTCTTTCGGGGTGAGCTGATTGGTGCGGTCGAAAAACTCGCTGCCGGTTTGGATCGTCCGACGAGCCCGCCGCCGGTCCAGGCTGTCCCTGGCAGCGGCCAGCGTTGCGTCCGCCTTGCGCTTGATCGCGGCGGCTTGTTGTTCTACCGTCCTCGCGCGTTTGACCGTCTCTTTTGCGCGCTGGCGCGTTGCAGCAGCCTGGCCTCTCGCGGCGGTGCGGTGTGCTTCGTGTGCGCACGCCCGGTAGGCCTTCTGTCTGCACGCCCCGCAGCAGAAGCGTGCGTCGGCGCGACCGTAGAACGCAGAACTGCAGACACAGCACCGAAGGCGATGAGCGACCATTGCATTACGTTACGGCTATCCGTAACGATCGCACGGGTAGATTGCGTACGAGAGTTGCGGAGGGATTTCATTTGACCGCTGGTCGGTACGGCTTTATGGTCAAGCGGTGGCTTTAGAAGGTAGGCCACCACTGAGCAACTATGGCGCCATGACCACCCGAGAGGCCGGTAAGGCCGTCTTAGTCGAATGGGTGGCCGAGGGCGACTTCGTACGACACCAGTACGTGATGCATGCCGGCAATAGCGCCCGTCAGAGCATGGTGATCGGTTTCCCCATCGTCCCGGTGCGCGGGTGTCGCGTCGGATGACCGACAGCGGATCGGTTTTTGCTCGGCTCGGTCAGCCCGGACTTGTGAGCAGGATGCACGAACAACTCGACGAGTTGCTGGCGGCGCGCGACCAAATGGAGCAACTGCTGCGAGTGATCGTCGAGATCGGCTCAGATCTCGATCTCGATGCGACGCTGCGTCGGATCATCCTCGCGGCAAGGGAGCTGACCTCGGCCCCGTACGGTGCACTGGCTGTCCGTGACCCGGAAGGCGCGCTCGTCTCATTTGTCCATGCAGGAATGGATGACGACACGGTTGGCCGGATCGGGCATCTGCCCGTTGGCAAGGGGGTTTTAGGTGTTCCGCTGAACGACACCCCGGCGCTGCGTCTAGAAGATCTGACCATGCACCCGGCTGCGTGCGGTTTTCCCGAGTACCACCCACAAATGTGCGCTTTTCTGGGTGTGCCGATCACAATACGGGGGACGGTATTCGGCAGCCTATACCTGACCCACGTCGACACAGGGCGTGTCTTTTCGGCATCCGACGAGTTCGCTGCTCGCGCGCTGGCCTTTGCAGCCGCGGTTGCCATCGATAATGCGCAGCTGTTCGAGCGCGAGCGGACATCGGTGAAGTGGATGGAGGCGAGCCGCGAGATCACTACCGCACTCCTGTCCACCAGCGAGCCGCACCGGAGCCCGTTGCAGTTGATCGCTGAGCGCACCTGCGCACTGACCGATGCCGAGCAGGCGATCGTGCTCGTGCCGATCGACGCTGACCTACCCAACGACGAAGTCGACACATTGGTTGTTTCTGCCGCGGTCGGCCTGCGTACGTCCGAAGTGATCGGTCAACAAATTCCGGTGGACGCCTCGACGTCTGGCGCTGTTTTTCGTTCCGGCGAACCACAAATCACCGAGGCGTTGAGCTATCCAATCCAGTCGTTCACTGACGTCGGGCAGCGCTCAGCGATTGTGATGCCGCTTCGTGCCAACGACGGAGTCGCCGGGGTGATCGCGGTTGCCCGTAGCGCAAACCAGCAGCCCTTCGGTCCCGGCGATCTCGATTTGGTCAATGATTTCGCCACTCACGCCGCGATCGCGCTCGTGCTTGCCTCGGGCCGCGAGCAAGCCCGGCAGCTGACCATTCTGGCCGAGCGCGAGCGCATCGCGCACGACCTGCATGACCATGTAATCCAAAGGCTGTTCGCCACAGGAATGGATCTGCAGGGCACGCTCGCGCGGGCACGTTCACCCGAGGTTATCGATCGACTGAGCCGCACACTCGATGCTCTGCAGACCATCATCGAGGAGATCCGCACCACTATCTTCCAGTTGACTTCCCCGCGGGCGAACGGCGACTTTCGGCAGCAGATTCAGCGGGTGGTTGCCGATCTGACCGAGGACCGTGACATTGTCACCACCGTGCGCATCAATGGACCGACGAGCGTTGTTGGCCGCGAACTCGCCGAGCATGCCGAGGCAGTCGCCGCCGAAGCCATCAGCAATGCCGTTCGCCACTCCGGCGCGTCGCGGCTGACAATCGAGGTCGATGTGGCCGACATGTTCACCCTCGATATCAGCGACAATGGCTCCGGCGTGCCGGCCGACAACCAACGGCGCAGCGGTTTGGCTAACATGATGCACCGCGCTGAACAGCTTGGCGGCATTTGCGAGATCACAAGCCCCCCCGAGGGCGGTACCCGGGTTCACTGGTGTGCCCCGCTCACCGACGCCTGACTGCCGCTTCCGGTCGCCGCTGGACGCGTACCCGCGTTGCTTGATCGCCGCTGCTGAAATCCCGGTGCTGCCAACCTACTTCGCTCTCGACCCTCTCAAACCGTATAAGCGAGCTTTGCCGCAAATTTGCAGGCGGGCCCAGTGAGGGCCATTGGGCCTTCGAGTCCGGGTGACGAAAGGCCCTTAAGTGTCGGGACTTCGGCGTGTCGGAAAGCGTGACCGAAGCACTACCGGCCGGTTTCGTTGGGCTCTACTGCCGGGATTCGGGGTGCGGTGGGATTGAGTTCAAGGCTGGTCGAGGAGGCTTAAATGAGGTTCCCATCACGACTCCATCATCGGTGGACGTCAACCACGACCTTGTACTACGTTACCGACCGCTTGCACAGTGGGCGGACGGTCCGGGTTCCCGGCTCTGAGATCGCACCCACAGTGTCATCGTGGCTGGCGGAGCTGGGTGCACACAGCCCGCTGGTTGAGGATCTTGCCCGAGCGGCGTGCGGCGGCGACTGGGCCACAGCCTGCGCGGTCGGCGAGCAATTATCCGTTGATGTGACTGTTGCGGTCGCGGCCTAGCTCTCCAGCAATCATCGTGTCGTGCTCGGACCAGAAATGGCACAAAGTCCTTTTGGAGCGGGGACGTCGTCCTCTCGTGTGGCCCGCGTGATTGAACGATCGTTGACAGACCACATCAGTCGGAAGGAGTCGATAGCCATGGAGGCGCACTTCCCCGACACCGGCACGATCCGGACCGTACTGGCCCTGGCATCTCGAGCTCCTTCCGTCCATAACACACAGCCGTGGCGCTGGCTGGTGGGTATGGAGAGCCTGCATCTGTACTCCGACGCCGACCGGCAACTTCCCAACACCGATCCGGATGGTCGAGAGCTGTTCCTGAGTTGTGGTGCGGCGTTGCATCACTGCATCGTCGCGCTGGCGGCTGTCGGGTGGCGGGCCAAGGTGGCCCGGCTGCCTAATCCGTATGACCCGAATCACTTGGCCGCGATCGAATTGTCGCAATCTACCGTTGACCCCCCCGACATAGCGCTGGCAGCGGCGATACCGCGTCGGCGAACCGACCGCCGTCACTACAGTTCTTGGCCGGTTCCGATCGGCGGTATTGCTTTGATGGCCGCGCGGTCGGCCCGCAACGGGGTGTCGCTGCGCCAAGTCGAAGACATGGATAAGTTGAAACATATTGTGGCGGAATCTGTCTGGAGCCACATGACGCATGATTATCTTGTCGAGCTTGCCGAGTGGAGCGGGCGTTACGCGACGAAAGCTGGTGTACCGGCTCGTAATGCCCCAAAATCAGACCTGACAGCGCCGATACCGAGTCGGCTCTTTGCCGGTCCGTCGCTGGCAATGCCGGCGGGTTCGTCAGCCGCTGAGGACACAGCCGTAGTGCTTGCGCTCGGGACTCGGGCCGACGACCGGTTAGCGCAGCTGCGTGCGGGGGAGGCCACCAGCGTCGTGCTTCTCACGGCGACGGCGATGGGCTTGGCCAGTTGCCCCGTCACCGAACCGCTGGAGGTGGCCGAAACGCGGGAAACGGTGCGTTCCGAAATCTTCGGTGATAGCGGTTATCCGCAAATGCTGCTGCGGGTGGGTTGGGCTCCCATCAATGCGGACGCGTTGCCTGCGACACCGCGACGCGAACTCGCCGATTTCGTCGAGTGGATGGCTGACCGCGAGCTAGACGCTGATTAGCTTTTCTGCGCGTGTTGAAAGGCCTTAAGCTGCGGAAGCGGCCCGGACTTGTCGCCGCTGGTGCAACAAACCGGCTGGTTCATTTGGTGACGACTCGCCATGGCGTTGAGGCCAAAGGGCCCTGGCCGCTGGGCCTCGGGACAACGATGATTGTGGAACAAAGCATGGAATTCGTTGGGGCTCAGGGGAGTTGTGATGGATACTTTCACCTTCGACCCGCGTTGCTGGTGCATCGGGCGCATCCTTGGCCGCAACCCTTTGCTTCGCCGCAGTGATCGGGTAGAGGCGCTGGTCGCGGTCGTCGCGTTCGTCGTCTCACTGGTCGCGATACCTGTCGCCGGTGTGGTCGGGGCCATAGCCTACGGCGCTCGCGAAGGCCGGTATGCGCAGCAAGCGCGTGAGCGACACATAGTCATGGCGACAGTCACCGGTATCCGGGTTGACGGTTCGGACGTGAGTGTAGTGGCGAAGTGGCCGGTCGCGGCTGGCGAGCGTGTCGGCTCGGTTCATCCCCGCACCGAGGCCAAAGTGGGTGAACGCATTGGAGTCTGGATCGACAAGAGCGGCAACACGGTAGTTCCGCCAACGCCGACTTGGCATGCCGTGGGGGATGCGATCGGCACGGTTATGGTCACAATGCTGATTGTGTCGCTTGGGATGACGTCACTCGTAGCGGGCGTGCGTTCCCGTCTTGATCGAACACGCGACGCTCAGTGGGAGCGTGCTCTTCGATGCCTCCACGAAGATGAAGGTCGCAGAAACCAACGCTGACGACCGCGGCGCCTTACTGCGGCCGTTACCGATGAATCCATTGCGCGCGACGCAACGCCAAGGCCGCGTTCTTCAGGCGGCCGTCGGATGCAACCGATCGACGAAGTTCCCGAAAAGCTTCCCGCATCAGGATTGTCGGCTGGCGAGCCTGTCGGTCGCGACATATCGCAGCAACGCACCAACCCCATCCTTTGGTGCGATCCGGTCGTCGGCCCGAACCAGTGCGGCGCCAATGGTGATCGCGGTGAATGGCAGCGCCTCATCGGCCCTTGCGACTCGTGCTACCGGTTCGCCGAATTCGGACAGCGCGTCGGCATCGGGCGCTACCGTCGTCAGCGCGTCGCCGGTGACGACGGTGGCGTCGCGCATGTCACCCACGATCAGTGTGTCGACGTCGCCGTCACGCAACGCCGCACAAACCGCGCCGAGCCCTTCGGCCGCCATCCCCGAGGCACGTGCGGTTTCGGCTTGAAACCGATCAGCGACGTCGGTCATCTCCATGCGATGGCGTCGAGTGAACTCCGTGGCGGTCAACCGGAAGATCTGGTCGTAATCGATACCGCTCTTTCGAGCTTCGGCATGCAGTTGAGACACCCGCTGGGCTGCTCGCTTCGGTAATTCCGCCAGGACACCCGTACGTGAACGGACCTCGCCGCACACGAATACCACCTCGGGATCGGCTTCGTCTACCAGTCGCGTCAGGTGGTCGGCGACCGCGCGGCAGTTCACGCGGATGGCTTCGTCGGTGGTGTGTTGGAGGTCGCCGTACCCGTTCCAGCCGGCAGTGACCGGCTTGTGCACCGGGTAGCCGGCGCCCTCGATGCTGGTTGAATTGACGGTTTCCCCTTGGTACAGCGTGACGTCGGCGCCGATGTGGTCAACTGCGGCAAACACGTAAGTCGGTCGCTGCATCTCCAGGTCGATCAAGGGCACGATATATGGGTAGTCCGATAGGCGGATCACCGTGGCCGGCAGCGGGCTGATCAGCTGCTCGTTGACCAGCACCTGATCGCTTGTCGCGATCACCGCGCGGCCGCGCCGACCTACAGCAGGTCGATGGTTCAGCACGGCTTCGCCGAGCGTGATGATGATGTCGGCGGCCGCGCCCCGGTCCTCCAGATGCGTGCGGATATCATGCCATTTCGTTTCGAGTTGCTCGGCCGCGTCCGCGGTGTCGTGCGAGTCGTCGAAGTACACCGAGACAAAAGGGCCTTCTGCTTTTGCCAACCACCTGAGGCGTTCTGACCGCATGTCTTCCCTCTCCACTACTTGTGCCGTTCTTGTGCCTGTCCGCCAACCCTATGAACGGCGAAAGTGAGTGCGCCAGAGTCGTTAGCCCTCCGATATGGGCCTTTAGTCCCGTCACCTAGAGCTGGCTGGTCGCACTGGGGGCCGTTGACAGGGCAATCACAAGCCTTCTGGCGATGCCGTCGCCGCCACTGATGCTTGCTCGTACAGAGCCGAGAGGCGGTCGGCGAACTTGTCGATCACCGCCTTGCGGCGAAGTTTCATACTCGGCGTCAGGTCGCCGGCTTCGATCGAAAGCTCGCGGTCGAGGATCGCGAATTTCTTGATCTGCTCCCAGCGGTTCAGCTCTGAGTTCAGCGAGTCGATGTAACCGGCGATCAATTCGTGTGTCGTCTGGTCGCGGGCTATGTCAGCGAAAGAACTGCCCGACAAATCGTGCTTACCGGCCCAGTCGGTAATCGCCTCACCGTCGAGGCTGACCAGCGCCACACAGTAGGGCTTGGCCTCTCCGATGACGATGAGCTCGGCTGCGTACGGGCAGAGACCTTTGAATCTCACTTCAATCGCCGATGGTGCGACGTACTTGCCTTGCGAGGTCTTGAACATGTCTTTCTTGCGATCGGTAATGCGCAGGAAGCCGTCGGCATCAAGCTCACCGATGTCGCCCGTGCGGAACCAACCATCGCGGTCGAGCGCCTCGGCGGTGGCGTCGGGCAGATCATGGTAGGAGGTCATCACACCAGGACCGCGGAGCAGGATCTCGCCGTCATCGGCGATCTTCACTTCCGTGGCGGGGAATGGCCAACCAACCGTTCCGAACCGATAAGCGCTGGGGCGGTTGATAAATGACGCGGCCGCCGTCTCGGTCAACCCATAGCCCTCCAGCACGGTGATACCGACAGCGTCGAACCACTGCGCCACGTTTCGGTCCAGGGCGGCGGCTGCGGAGACGAAGAATCGCACCCGCCCACCGAAGCGCTCTCGGATGGTGGAGAACACCAGCCGATCTGCGACCCGGTATGCCAGCGACGACGCGAGCGAAGGCTTCTTTCCCGCTTGCCGATCTTTGGAAACCCTGGTGCCGACTCCGATTGCCCAGTCGAATATCTTCTTCCTGAGCCTGCCCTGCTCGGCGACCATCCCCTCGATCCGAGCGTGCGCCTTCTCGAAGATCCGCGGTGCTGCCCCCATGATGGTTGGGTGTAAGACCGCCAGATTCTCGACTATCCGGTCGACCCGACCGTCGATCGCGGTGGTAAAGCCGACCTGCAGCGGCAGCGCCAGCATCACCTTGCCGAACGAGTGCGCGAGCGGCAGCCACAGGAAGTTAAGGTCTTCAGGGCCAAGGACGTTCAGCGCGTCAATCGCCGTCGCGGTGTACGTCCATGCCCCATGGGTCAGCCGCACACCCTTCGGCCGTCCGGTGGTGCCGGACGTGTAGATGAGGCTGGCGAGTCGGCCTGGACCGACGGCTGCGACACGCTCCTCGACGGCATCGGGGGAGTCGGCGAGCACTTGCTTGCCCAATTGCTCAAGTTCAGAAAGGGTGATCACCCAGTCGCCGTCGCCCGTGCCGTCGATGATCACGACCTTGCTCACATCCGGCAGCGCAGAGCGGTGTTCGAGCAGTTTGTCCACCTGGGTCTGATTCTCGGCGACCACGACCCGGCTTCCCGAGTTGGCGACGATGTATGCGACATCGGTTGCGTTCGTCGTCGGGTACACCGTGGTGGTGGCTGCACCCGCGCACATCACGGCGAAATCGACGAGCACCCACTCGTAACGGGTCGACGACGCGAGCGCAACCCGTTCCTCTGGCGCGATTCCCAACGAGATCAACCCCGCGGCGATGTTGTGCACGCGTTCGCCGACTTGCCGCCAGGTCACGCTCTCCCAGCTGTCGTCCTGCGGGTACCGAAAAGCCTCTGCATGCGGTGTTGCGGCGACGCGGTTCAGGAACATGTGTGCCACCGACGGCGCGCGGTTCTCGATCTTGCTGAAGTCGGGCCTCTCCAATGAGGCGAGTGATGTTTTCATGACACGAATCCGTTGCTAGAAGGCCGACACCGATGCAGTGGTAAGAGGCGAACAGCTTTGATCCTGCTGCGTCCGCGCCGTCCGGAATAGAGACCAAAGTCATCCGGATGTCCATAAATCGTCACCTCCGATACATGTGGAGCCGCCTGGTCAGAGGTGAACGCCGCTTTTCGACCGATCCGGCATGGCGTGCCAGTGACTTATGCCCCAAGCCTTCGGTGTCTTTGCGCCCTTCCTGACGGATGCCGACTCACGCAACATGGACCCGTCGCCGGAGCTATGTCGTGGAATCGGCCATGTCGTGGAAAGGAATCGCGCAATGAAGTCCCTCATCGTCTGCGCCTCTAAATCGCACGGCAACACGCGGCGGGTAGCCGATCGGATGGCTGAGGTGCTCGGCGCCGAGGTCGTGACCCCCGAGTCGGTCGACCCCGCAAGTTTGCGACAGTACGATCTCGTCGGCTTCGGTTCCGGCATTTACTACATGACAGTGGATCCGAGACTGCGGGACTTGTTGCGCCGCCTGTCTACGGCTGACCACACCCGCGCGTTTACCTTCTTCACCAGTGGCGCTCGCGAGATTCCGCTGCGGGGCTACCACAAACCGGTTCGGAAATGGCTTGAATCCAAGGGCTTTGAGGTGATTGGTTCGTTTTCTTGCCGCGGGTGGGACACGATTGGGCCATTCGGGTTCATCGGCGGGATCAACAGGGGACGACCCGATGACCACGACCTGCAGCGAGCCGCCGCATTCGCCTCACGGATTCGCAAACAGGTCGGGGGCCAGTCGAACGCCGTGGCCGGGCGTTAGCCAGTGACTTTGGCCTCTTTGAAGGCCGTATTCCGGCAGGAACAATGAAAAGACAGAAGATCAGATCTCGTTCGAGGAGGACTCGATGATCGAGCTGCTCAAAGGCTTTCCCGATGACGTCGCCGCCCTGGCGTTCCACGGGCGGGTGACCAGAAGTGATTATGACCAGGTGCTGATACCTGATTTCCAGGACCGCCTGCATCGACACCAAAAGCTGCGGATCTACTTTGAGATCGCCAGTGACTTGGAGGGCTTCGACGCGGGGGCAGTCTGGGAAGACCAGAAGTTCGGGTGGCGCCATTTCCTCGACTGGGAACGCTGCGCGGTGGTCACCGACGTTCCCTGGGCGAAACACCTTGCGACGCTTAGCGCATTCTTCGGCTTCCTTTGGCCGGGCCAGTACCGGGCCTTCGGACAAGCCGACGCTCGCGAGGCGCGGGACTGGATCACCGCCGACGATCAGGCAGAACGTCCGGATCCGGTAGCGGCGCGGCTCGAAAATCCCGACACCGCACGGATGGCCGACACCATCACCGAGTAAATGGTTGGAGGCTGCCCAATATCTGCCGACGACGATCTTGCTCATCGAGACTTTCGGCCGGTGGTTTGGGGCGGCGAGGTTGCGCGCTACGAGCAGGCGGCGGCCCAAGTATTCCCAGAGGTCTCGCATTTAGGTTGTTCACCCACTTAGGTTGTTCACCCACTCCGGCGATCAGGGCAGTCTTTTGCGCAGTTGGGCCGCGGTCTGACCCGGGCCGGCCGGGCCCGGTCAGGTCTTCCGCACAATGCACACCTTGATCGCTCGCGATGCCCGTACATCTATTGCGATACATGGTGAATTCGGCACGCTACCAAACCATAGCGTCGTGGGATGGACACCGCGCTCAGCGGCCAGACAGGCCAGCCGCCGCGGCTTTTGGGCACGCGTCGCAATGAGAAGGCTTTGGGAGGTAGGTCCGATGTTGCGAGCGTTTAGGAGCGCCTATCCGTCGATTGCCTTACCGGCGCTCCGTACGACGCTACGGAAGAACTCGATGCGCGCGGTGACCAACTCCTCAGCCAAGTCCAGTGCAGCGTCGACGACGGTCTGGCGTCGCGGCTGCTCAGGGACCACATGACCGATCCGATCCACGAATTTGCGCACGGCCTCAATGGTCTGCGTACGGCCGGCCTCGACTGATTCGAGCACGTCCTCGGACATCTCGGCCCAGCGCGGCCCGGATTTTTGCACTGTTTCTGACATGGTTCTACTCCTACTCGACATGTCGCCGCGGCACAGCGAACTGTGTGGATTTGGACGTCCGACGTTACGGCTGGCCGAGGACCGATACGAGTGACTAAAGTCCTTTCTTAATTGGTCGTTTGTCTCAACTGTCACCCAGTGCTCTGCATTGTCAGTCAAGCACTTTCGTGACTTCGTCGGGCCTTAGGTCCCTACGCGCTGCACTGACAAGGTGTTAGCGTGCGGTCATGACGACGCCCACCGGCCACGACCCGCAACGAACGGGTGCCTTTGATTGGTGTGCACCTGCCATCGGCGGTTTGGCTGGAGCTGTCACACCGTTCATGCACACCGGTCGGTACTTCGCCCAATCATGGCTCGATCTCCTTGGCCAAGCGCCGGAAGAAGTTCCGATCGCCCGACCAACCATTGCTCTGGCAGCACAGGCTTTTCGCGACGAGGTGGTCCTGATGGGCCTCAAGGCGCGCCGTCCAGTCAGTCGGCCTGATGTGTTCGAGCGCATCACGCACGAGGTGGTCGCCGGACTCGAGTTCTACGGGGAAAGGGGATGGTTGGAGAAACCCGAAGGATTTTTTGTTGATCCTCCGGCGCTATCAGATGTGACCGTCCGGAAGGTGAAGGGGCACAAACGGTCTTTCTATCGCATATTTTTCGACAGCGGGTATACGCCTCATCCTGGCGAGCCCGGAGCGCAGCGGTGGCAGAGATACACCGCGAACGACCGCGAGTACGCGCTCTTGCTGCGCCACCCACAACCGCGGCCCTGGTTGGTGTGTGTCCATGGAACCGAGATGGGCCGCGCTGCACTTGATCTCGCACTGTTTCGTGCCTGGAAACTACACGACGAGCTGGGTCTGAACGTCGTCATGCCAGTTCTTCCAATGCACGGACCGCGTGCGCGCGGACTCCCGAAGGGCGCGGTATTTCCGGGCGAGTATGTGCTCGATGATGTGCACGCGACAGCTCAGGCGGTGTGGGACATCCGGCGGCTGTTGTCCTGGATCCGTTTGCAGGAGCCCGAGTCGCTGATCGGGTTGAACAGTCTTTCGCTCGGCGGATACATCGCATCGCTGGTCGCTAGCCTTGAGGAAGGTCTCACCTGCGCGATTCTCGGTGTTCCAGTGGCCGACCTCGTCGAAGTGCTAGGGCGCCATTCCGGTCTCAGCCATGACGACCCCCGCCGCGACACGATGAAGTTGGCGGAACCCATCGGGCGCATGGTGTCGCCTTTGTCGCTCACTCCGCTCGTGCCCATGCCGGGCCGTTTCATCTACGCCGGCATCGCTGACCGCCTCGTCCATCCACGCGAGCAGGTGACCCGCCTCTGGGAGCATTGGGGTAAACCGGAAATCGTTTGGTACCCAGGTGGCCACACTGGATTCTTCCGCTCCCAGCCGGTGCAGCGGTTCGTGTGGGATGCGCTGCGGCAGTCCGGCCTCCTGGATGGACCTGCGACAGCATGTGCTCGTTCTGCCTAGATGCGAGGCGAGATGAAAACGCTCGATCCGTTGGACGCCGCGATGATGACCGCGGAATTGATATCCAACCCAATGCACGTCGGCGCCGTGCTGATACTGTCGCCGCCCGCGGATGCCGGCGCGGACTATGCCGAAAAACTACATTCCGCGGCTCTCGCGGGGAACGGACCGATTGATCCGCGGCTTCGCCGGTATCCACATTGGGGAGCGGATACCGGGGGCATCTGGGTCTGGCGCGATACAGATGCCATCGACTTGAGCCGACATTGCCAGCGACGGACGCTGTCGGGCGCTGACGCGTTCTGGCGACTGATCGGCGAGCTGCACGCCGCACCTCTCGACCGGTTCCATCCGATGTGGGTCTCATATCTGATTGATGGCTTTGAAGACGGTCGTTTTGCCTTCTTTATCAAGGTGCATCACACCGTCGTCGATGGCGTGGCTGGTTTCCGGATGATCGCTGATGCCTTAAGCCCTGACCCGCAGCACCGTTCGATGCCGCCCTTCTATGCCGACCGCCGTGACCAGTCGACGGCACCGGCGCCGTCGAGTGGTTTGGTGGCTCATCTGGTGGCACCGCTGCGGTCGGTGGTTGGCAAGGCGGCATCAACAGCCGGGCTGATCGGGCGCATCGTCACGGGGGAGTTCGTGACTGTGGTCGACAGCCTGGTCGGCCACACGACCGTATTGCCCTTCGAAGCGCCCTACGTACGGTTCAACGGTCGGCTCGGGCCTGAGCGTGCAGTCTGCGCCGGCAGCTGGGCCAAGGGTCGCATCCAGGCTGTGCAGCACGCGGCCGGGGTCACCGCCAACGACGTGATCACCGCGATAGTGGCCGGCGCCTTGCGCCAGTGGCTGCATGACCGCAGGGAATTGCCTGAGCAGTCGCTGGTGGCGATCTGCCCGATCACAGTGCGTGGTCGGCAGTGCGATCCGTCGAATGATCAGCATGGCAACATGTTCGGCCTCTGGCTGTGCCCGCTGGGCACTAATCTCGACGACCCGGTCGCGCGGCTGGATTTGATCCACCGGTCGATGTCGGAGGGAAAGCGCTGGGTAGCCAGGCGCGGATCGGCACCATCGCTGCTGACAAATGCAGGCAGCATCGCTGCGACCGTGATTTCCCCGATGCTGCCCTTCAGTCAGAAGATCCGTACCGGATACAACCTGCCGATTTCGCATGTTGCCGGCCCGCGCGACGAAATGTATTGGAACGGAGCCCATGTCGAGGAGATCTATCCGGTGTCGACGGTCTACGACGGTCAGGTACTCAACGTGACCACATGCTCGTACGCCGATCGGGTCGGATTCGGCTACGTCGCCGGCGCTGAGCTGATGCCTGATATCGATACGCTGATACCGCTGACCGAGGCGTGTCTCGCTGAACTCGAATCTGCCGTCGGGGCGTCTGCTACCTGACGTCGTTAATCAAGGCCCGCGATGGGCGTGGAAGTCGCGGTGTGGCAAACGGAGGGGGCCTTCGGTCCTGTAGGCGAGTGACCTTTGGCCGCTTACTCCACGACTATCACGGCGTTAGCGTCGGTAGCACGCGTGTTCTCACTTCAGCGCTGCCGGCGAATCGGATTGAGGTGGTCGTCATGAGTAACAGTGGCACAGTTTTTGCGGCTTTCGGGTTTGGCGTGTTGCTGCTGTTGGCGGCCGCGTCGATAAGGGTAGTGCAGCAGTATCAGCGCGGTGTGCATTTTCGGCTGGGCCGGGTTATCGGGGTTCGTGAACCCGGGCTGCGGTTCATCATTCCGATCATCGACCGCCTGTGGCGGGTTTCGATGCGAATCGTGACCATGCCCATTCAGTCGCAAGGCATCATCACCCGCGACAACGTCAGTGTCGACATCGCCGCGGTCGCCTATTTCCGTGTCATCGATGCCCAAAAGGCCGTCGTCGTCATCGAAAACGTCAACGCAGCCATCGATCAGATCGCGCAGACGACCTTGCGCAATGTCGTCGGGCAACATTCCCTCGACGAAGTGCTAGCCCAGACTGAGAAGATCAACGGCAGCATCCGCCAGATCCTCGACACCACCACCGTGGAATGGGGCGTGGAGGTTACCTTGGTCGAACTCAAGGATATTCAGCTTCCCGAAGGTATGAAACGCGCGATGGCGCGCGAAGCCGAAGCAGAGCGGGAAAAGCGGGCAAAAATCATTGCCGCAGAGGGGGAAGCACGGGCGGCCTCGGCCCTCGGCGAGGCATCCGACACCATGATGCAGCACCCGCTGGCTCTGCAGTTGCGAAATCTGCAGACCTTGATCGAACTCGGGGTGGAGAAGAACACCACTATCGTTTTCCCCGCCCCACTGATGACTGCGATCGGAGAACTCACCGCTTTCTTGACCCGTGAGTCGGACGCCGCCAAGTCCATTCAGCAACCCGATGGGCTACCGCACGAGAAGCTTCTCCACGCCGCGACGCTGCATTGAAGGCTGCGGCGGGCCGGCGCTGCCAGGCAAGTCGACGAACAACCAGTAAAAGGGCGCCGACGGTGACAAAAGACATTCTCTCTGATGCCCAGATCACCGCGCTTACGGCTGCGGAGCGCCGAGAGCTGATTCAGCGCCTTGAGCGACCCCTTGCAGACCTGAAACCCCGAAGCGTCACAGCGAAATTGAAGCAGGCACATCTTAGCCTGATGACTGGCGGCGCGCTGTTCATGATCCCATGGACTGTTTATCTGAGCCTTACGTTGCCGCAGAAATATACAGTCAGCAACTGGCCGCTGACATGGTTGGGCTTTGACAGCGTGTTGGTCGTGTTCATGGCCGCCACGGCAATCCTGACCTGGCTGCATCGTCAGGTTCTCGTGTTTCCCGCCTTCACGACCGGGATTCTGCTGCTCTGCGACGCGTGGTTCGATGTCACCACAGCCAGTCCCGGTGAGTTTCGAGCGTCGCTGATAACCGCGGCGCTTGGCGGGGTGCTGGCGTTCGTTCTCATCGCCGGAGCCTGGAGTTTGGTGCGCTTCAATGCGAGCCGGCTATGGTTACTCGATCCCGGCCAGTCTCTGTGGCGGCTGCCACTGTCTACCTGACAGCCCGGCACACCGCCGCCAAAGTCCGCTGTGACAGCACCTGTTCGACTTCCCATATCGCTCTCGCGGTTGACTTTTCGAAGGACCGGACAGGCGCATTCTACGTCGCACCGCGTGGTGCCCGGGTTCGGTGACCTTCGACCCTGGCACGCAACCACTTCCATGACGTAGCACGGTAAGTATGCGCCACAGAACAGAATTGCCACAGACGATCGACGTCGACGTGACAACCCACGGCGAGCTTCCGGGGGCGGCCGATTACGCGCGCAGCAAGATCGGTGCGCTCGGGCGGTACACCAGCCGGCCGGTGCTGCACGCGCGCGTCAAACTGACCCGTCATCGCGATCCGGCGTTACAGCGTCCCGTCATCGCTCAAGGCAATCTCGATGTGGATGGCCAGCCAGTACGTGCACAGGTCCAGGCAGTGACCGCGCAGGAAGCGGTCGATCTTCTCGCGGCGCGGCTGCGACGACGCCTGGAGCGCGTCGCTGACCACTGGGGGCCGCACCGCGGCGCGCAATCCGCGGCCCGCGCGCACGAATGGCACTACGATTCCGAGCCGACCCGCCGCTTCGACTGTTACCCACGTTCGCCGGATGAGCGCCGCGTCATCCGGCGCAAGTCATTCACGCCGGCGCCGTGCACCATCGACGAGGCCGCTCGTGAAATGCAGATGCTCGATTACGACTTTCACCTGTTCACCGAAAAGGGCACGCGCACCAGCGCTGTCCTGCACCGTGCCGGCGCGACGGACTATCGCCTTGGCCTGGTGGCGCCGGCCCTAGCCGATCAACTGAGCCCATTCACGCTGTCCGTGACCATCAGCCGACATCCGGTGCCGTGTCTGACCGAGGAGGAGGCCGCCAAGCGGCTCGGACTGCTCGGAGCGCCGTTCCTGTTCTTCATTGATGCCGACCACGGCCGCGCTGGCCTCGTGTATCACCGCCACGACGGGCATTACGGCTTGATCACGCCGGCGGGTTAGGCGTCGTGGGCGTCGGCGCACGCAGTGAGCACTGGCAGGCAAAACCGGTGGCGCTTACGAGCCGAACCGCCTGAAGTCGGGGACCAAGGACTCTGGCGGTGCACGCACATATGCATGAATGTCATAGGCACACGAAAGACAGGTGAAAAACGATGACGCCTGACACCAGGGTGATTACAACGGCTGTCGAGTTGGCGTGTCATGCTCCGTCGTTGCACAACAGCCAGCCCTGGAAATGGGTGGTTACCAGT
>NZ_DATJYB010000014.1:0-23706 GCF_035499775.1 Mycobacterium sp.
CCCCATGACGCAGTACGCGCCGCCGTAGGCCTTGCGCGTGATCACCGTGATCTTGGGGACGGTCGCCTCGCCGTAGGCGAACAGCAGCTTGGCCCCGCGCCGGATGATGCCGTTGTATTCCTGGCCGGTGCCCGGCAGGAACCCCGGGACATCCACGAACATGAGGATCGGGATGTTGTAGCAGTCGCAGGTCCGCACGAACCGGGCCGCCTTCTCCGAGGCGTTGATGTCCAGGCAGCCGGCGAAGTGGGTGGGCTGGTTGGCCACGATCCCCACTGGCCGGCCGTCGATGCGGCCGAACCCGACGACGATGTTGCGGGCGTAACCCGATTGGACCTCGAGGAACTCGTCCTCGTCGAGGATGCGGGTGATCACCTCGTGCATGTCGTAGGGCTGGTTGGGCGAGTCCGGGATCAGCGTGTCCAGCTCGAGGTCTTCGTCGGTGAGGTTGTCCTCGATGGCGCCCTCGGGGACCGGCTCGGCGTAGCGCGGCGGATCGGTGAAGTTGTTGGGCGGCAGGTAGCTGAGCAGGTCGCGGACCCAGTCGAAGGCATCCTGCTCGCCGGAGGCGACGTAGTGCAGCGTGCCCGACTTCTCCATGTGGGTGTGCGCGCCGCCGAGCTCCTCCATCGTGACGTCCTCACCGGTCACGGTCTTGATGACGTCGGGCCCGGTGATGAACATCTGGCTGGTCTGGTCGACCATGATCACGAAGTCGGTCAGGGCCGGGGAGTACACGTGGCCGCCGGCGGCGGCGCCCATGATCAGCGAAATCTGCGGCACGACGCCGGAGGCCAGGATGTTGTTGCGGAAGATCCGGCTGTACAGACCCAGCGAGACGACGCCCTCCTGGATGCGCGCGCCCGCGCCGTCGTTGATGCCGATGAGCGGACGGCCGGTCTTGATCGCCAGCTCCTGCACCTTGACGATCTTCTCGCCGTACACCTCGCCGAGGCTGCCACCGAACACAGTGGCGTCCTGGCTGAAGATGCACACGTCGCGGCCGTCGATAGTGCCGTAGCCGGTGACCACGCCGTCACCCACCGGGCGGTTGGCCTCCAGGCCGAAGTTGGTGCTGCGGTGTTTGGCGAGCGCGTCGAGTTCGACGAACGAGTCCTCGTCCAGCAGGGCGTAGATTCGCTCGCGGGCGGTCAGCTTGCCCTTGGCGTGCACCTTCTCGACTGCGGCCTCGCCGACCGGATGCAGCGACTCTTCCCGGCGCTTGTGCAGTTCGGCCAGCTTGCCCGCGGTGGTGTGGATGTCGATGACGTGCTCGGTGGAGCGCTCTGCCGAGTGAGAGTGGTCGGTAACGCTAGTCATGGGAGTCGATGTTATCGGCAGTGCCCGCGGCGCTTTGTAGGCTGGCCGGGTGACCGACCGCGATCAGCTCAGACCAGCGCTGTACGCCTTGGACGTGGAAGCATTGCGCGCCTCTGCGATCGATGCCGGTTGGCGGCACCTCGACGTCGTCGCACAGACCGGCTCCACCAACGCCGATCTGCTGGCACGTGCCACTTCCGGCGCCGACATCGGCGGCGCGGTGCTGCTCGCCGAGCACCAGACCGCCGGGCGGGGGCGTCAGGGCCGCGGCTGGTCGGCCTCGCCGCGCGCCCAGATCACCATGTCGGTCGGTGTCGCCGTCGCGGATGTCCCGGTCGCCGCGTGGGGCTGGCTGACGCTGGCGACCGGGGTGGCGGTAGTGGACACGGTGGCCCCCCTGCTCGAAGCCGGCGGGGTCCGCGCCGGCCTGAAGTGGCCCAACGACGTGCTGGCCGGTGGCGGCAAGCTGGCGGGCATTCTGGCCGAGGTATCGCGTCCGTATGTGGTGATCGGGCTGGGTCTCAATGTCAGCCAGGCCCCGGACGGGATCGAGGGAGCCACCTCGCTGCACGGCCTGGGCGTGACGGCGCCGGACCGCGGCGGCCTGGCCGCCACGCTGTTGGCCGGGCTCGCGGCGCGGATCGCCGGGTGGCGGGCCGCCCGCGGGGCCGATCCGCAACTGGCGGCCGATTACCGGTCGCGCAGCCTCACCCTGGGCACCAGGGTGCGTGCGGAACTGCCCGGTGGCGGCCAGGTCGTCGGCACCGCGAGCGATATCGACGACCGGGGCCGGCTGTGTATCCAAACCGACACCCGAACCGTCACCGTCTCGGCCGGCGACGTCGTGCATTTGCGTTAGCCTTCCCAGGTGGGCTATCCGGAGAATGTCCTGGCCAAAGGCGAGCAGGTGGTCCTGCACAACCATCCGCACTGGAAACGGCTGATCTGGCCGGTCCTGGTGGTGATCTTCGGGACCGGACTGGCCGTGTTCGCGGTTGCCGTCGTCAAGGCGCAGCATTGGCCTAACCTCGCCACCAACGTGGTCTGCGGAGTGATCGGGCTGGTCTGGCTGGTGATGGTCGGCTGGCTGACGCTGTGGCCGTTCCTGAGCTGGCTGACCACGAATTTCGTCGTCACCAACCGGCGGGTGATGTACCGGCACGGGGTGCTGACCCGCACCGGGATCGACATCCCGCTGGGGCGGATCAACAGCGTGGAATTCCGGGACAAGGTGTCGGAACGGATGTTTCGCACCGGGACGCTGATTATCGAGTCGGCGTCACAGGATCCGTTGGAGTTCTACGACATTCCGCGATTACGTGAGGTGCATTCGCTGCTTTATCACGAAGTCTTCGACACCGGGTCGCCCGAGTCGCCCAGCTGAGCCAGCCGGTTCGCCCGCCGGTTGCGCCAGGCGCGCAACAGGGTCACATTGCCGTCTTCGTAGCCGTCGATCGCGTCCTCGAAGACCTCCGCGATGCCGCCGGCGGTGAGGGCGGATTCCAGTGCCTTCTCCGGGTTGCGGGCGAACTTGTCGGGGAACACCCAGCGGCGGAACGCCCAGAAGCGGAACGCCATCTGCAGCAGGTTGCCGATGATGTAGGCCGAGATGAAGTCGGCGATGTTCTCCACGGTCAGCGACACCATCGGTTCCCGCAGCTGCAGGATGTAGCTGGAGACCCACAGCGGCGCCATGCTCAGCAGCACCCCCACCCCGCTGAACGCGAAGAACAGCAGCGCCTCGTGATGGCGCTCGCGCCCGCCGCGGTCACGGAAGCTCCACTCCCGGTTCAGGATGTAGGAGGCGATGACCGCGACGATGCCGGAAATTACTTTGGCGGTTACCGGCTTGGGCTCGAGAATCGTCAGCTTCAGCGTGTAGAAAATCGCCGAGTCGATGATGAATGTGGTGCCGCCGACGATGGCGAATTTGATCAGCTCATGGTGGCGCAGGGCAAACGGTTGGATTACCCCGGGAAGGCGCGCAATTGTGGCATCGGCAAAGGACACAGCACGCCAGTCTACGGATTGACACAAAAACGACGCAAAATCGTACATAACGATTTGGTCCCAGAGCCGCTAAACACGCCGGTCAAACCCCATGACACCATGATGGCCGTGCCGAGTACACGAACGCCGCTGGTGGCGATGGTCGGCGGCGGCCAACTTGCCCGGATGACCCACCAGGCGGCGATAGCGCTGGGGCAGACCCTGCGGGTGCTGGCAACCGCCGCCGACGAACCCGCCGCGCAGGTCACCCCCGAGGTGGTGATCGGGTCGCACACCGATCTGGAGGACCTGCGCCGGGTAGCTGCCGGCGCCGACGTCCTGACCTTCGACCACGAGCACGTGCCGACTGAACTGCTGGACAAGCTGGTCGCTGAAGGCGTCACGGTGGCGCCGCCGCCGCAAGCGCTGGTGCACGCCCAGGACAAGCTGGTCATGCGGCAGCGTTTGGAAGCCCTCGGCGCGCCGGTGCCGCGCTACGCCGGTGTCGAGCGCCTCGCCGACCTGGACGCATTCGCACAGCATGTGGACGGTCCGCTGGTGGTCAAGGCGGTCCGTGGGGGTTACGACGGGCGGGGCGTGCGAATGGCCCGCGACGTGGCGCACGCCCGCGAGGTGGCCGGCGAATACCTGGCCGCCGGGGTGCCGGTACTGGTCGAGGAGCGGGTGCAGCTGCGCCGCGAATTGTCGGCGCTGGTGGCGCGGTCGTCGTTCGGTCAGGGCGCGGCGTGGCCGGTCGTGGAGACGGTGCAGCGCGACGGGATCTGTGTACTGGTGATCGCGCCGGCTCCGGCGCTGTCCGACGACGCGGCGGCCTCCGCATCCCAGCTGGCGCTGCGGTTGGCGGCCGAACTGGGCGTCGTCGGCGTGCTGGCCGTCGAGCTGTTCGAGACCACCGACGGCGCGCTGCTGGTCAACGAGCTCGCGATGCGGCCGCACAACTCCGGACACTGGACCATGGACGGCGCGCGCACCAGCCAGTTCGAGCAACATCTGCGCGCGGTGCTGGATTACCCGCTCGGCGAGACCGAGGCCGTCGTCCCGGTGACGGTGATGGGCAACGTGCTGGGTGCGGCCCACGCTCCGGCCATGCCTTCGATGTCGATGGACGAGCGGCTGCACCACCTGTTCGCGCGGATGCCCGACGCCCGGGTTCACCTCTACGGCAAGGCCGAGCGCCCCGGCCGCAAGATCGGGCACGTCAACTTTCTCGGTCAGGATGCCGACAAGCTGCGTGAACGTGCCGAACGGGCGGCACACTGGTTGTCAGACGCGCAGTGGACGGACGGATGGGATCCACATGACTCGAATGCCGGTTGAACCGCCCCGGGTCGGGGTGATCATGGGCAGCGACAGCGACTGGTCGGTGATGGCCGACGCCGCGAAGGCACTCGCCGAGTTCGACGTCCCTGCCGAGGTTCGGGTCGTCTCGGCGCATCGCACCCCCGCGGTGATGTTCGACTACGCCCGCGGCGCCGCCGACCGCGGCATCGAGGTGATCATCGCCGGTGCGGGCGGTGCCGCGCACCTGCCCGGGATGGTCGCCGCCGCGACGCCGCTGCCGGTGATCGGGGTGCCGGTGCCGCTGGCCCGGCTGGACGGCCTGGATTCCCTGCTGTCGATCGTGCAGATGCCGGCCGGTGTTCCGGTGGCCACGGTGTCCATCGGCGGCGCCCGCAACGCCGGCCTGTTGGCGGTGCGGATCCTCGGATCCTCCGACCCGCAACTGCGGGCCCGGGTCGTCGCATTCCAGGATCAGCTGGCCGAGACCGTGCGGGCCAAGGATGCGGCGCTGCAGCAGCTTCAGGATAAAGTCACCGGTCAGTAATAAGCCGGCAGAGTGCAAGGAGACCAAGATGGCTGGATGGGCCGGGCACCCCGAGTTCGACGTGTTCAAGCTGCCCGAGGAGCACGACGAACTGCGGGCCGCGATCCGCGCGCTGGCGGAAAAAGAGATCGCTCCGTACGCCGCCGAGGTGGACGAGACACCCCGGTTCCCCGACGAGGCGCTCGCGGCGTTGAATGCGTCGGGTTTCAACGCCGTACATGTCCCGGAGGAATACGACGGCCAGGGCGCGGACTCGGTTGCCGCCTGCATCGTGATCGAAGAAGTGGCGCGCGTCGACGCCTCCGCGTCGTTGATCCCGGCGGTGAACAAGCTCGGCACGATGGGCCTGATCCTGCGCGGCTCCGAAGAGCTGAAGAAGCAGGTGCTGCCGACGCTCGCCAACGACGGGGCGATGGCGTCCTACGCACTGAGCGAGCGCGAAGCCGGCAGTGACGCGGGCTCGATGCGGACCCGGGCCAAGGCCGACGGCGACGACTGGATTCTCAACGGCGCCAAGTGCTGGATCACCAACGGCGGCAAGTCGACCTGGTACACCGTGATGGCGGTGACCGAGCCGGACCGCGGCGCCAACGGCATCTCGGCGTTCATGGTGCACAAGGACGACGAGGGATTCAGTGTCGGCCCGAAAGAAAAGAAACTCGGCATCAAGGGCTCACCGACCACCGAGCTCTACTTCGAGAACTGCCGCGTCCCGGGCGACCGGATCATCGGCGAGCCGGGCACCGGCTTCAAGACCGCGCTGGCCACGCTGGACCACACCCGTCCCACCATCGGCGCTCAGGCCGTCGGTATCGCCCAGGGAGCGCTCGACGCCGCCATTGCTTACACCAAGGACCGCAAGCAGTTCGGCGAGTCGATCAGCACCTTCCAGGCCGTGCAATTCATGCTGGCCGACATGGCGATGAAAGTGGAGGCGGCGCGGCTGATGGTCTACACCGCCGCCGCGCGGGCCGAACGCGGTGAGTCGAATCTGGGCTTCATCTCGGCCGCGTCGAAGTGCTTCGCCTCCGACGTCGCGATGGAGGTCACCACCGACGCCGTGCAACTGTTCGGCGGCGCCGGCTACACCGTTGACTTCCCGGTCGAGCGGATGATGCGCGACGCCAAGATCACCCAGATCTACGAGGGCACCAACCAGATCCAGCGGGTGGTCATGTCGCGGGCATTGCTGCGCTGATTTGCCGCTGATACCCGCGAGTAGTTTCACCAACGAGGCGAAAAGCACAGCCAGACCGCCTACGATCCACGCTTAAGGCTTTAGGACCAAGGCCGCGCAATTGGCAACCAGTCGGGCTGGCCAGACCACGTGTTTTGGGGCACGCGCACGGCCCGCATCGGTACACCCGCTGTGGTCGTCAGGCGTTTGCAAGGGTTCTACCTGCGGCCGAGGGGGGTATGACGTGAAGGACGTGGTCGCGCGCGTGCACCCCACGGGTGACCGGGAATTGATGCCTGTGCGAGGTCCAGTTGCCCAGGCTGCGAGTCGGCAGTCACTGTCGTTGCTTCTGGTCGAGGACGACCGGGCCGACGCTCTGCTCGTCGAAGACCTGATCGCCGACGCCGTCGCCGATATCCGCGTGGTTTGGGCGCAGTCGATGGCCCACGCCGAGCGCGAGCTCGCCTCGGCCCGGCCTGATTGCGTGCTGCTGGACCTGCATCTGCCCGACGCCAACGGCATCGACGCCCTGGACCGCATCGCCAAGTACGACGCCACCGTTCCGATCGTCGTGCTGACCGGGCTGAACGACGAGTACTTCGGGGTGTCCGCCGTCGCGGCCGGTGCGCAGGACTACCTGGTCAAGGGGCGTGTCGAACCCGACATGCTGCGGCGTGCGCTGCTGTACGCGATCGAGCGCAAGCGCGCCGAGCTGATTGCCGCCGACCTGCACGCAAGCCAGCTGCGGGCCCGGGAGAATGCGCTGCTCGAGCGCGGCCTGCTGCCGTCCCCGCTGCTGCTGGAGAACCCGGGCGTCGAGATCGTCGCCCGATATCGCCCGAGCCGCGAGGACGCCCTGCTGTGCGGGGACTTCTACGACGTAGTGCAGACGCCCGACCGGACCGTCCACGTCCTGATCGGCGACGTCGCCGGCCACGGGCCCGACGAGGCGGCCCTGGGCGCCGCGCTGCGGATAGCCTGGCGCGCGCTCACGCTTGCCGGTGTTCACGGAGCCGACCTGATGGGGCAGCTGGAGCGGGTACTGGACGCCGAACGCGCGGGCAAGGGGATCTTCGCGACGGTGCTCACGCTGGCCATCCCGCCTGGTCCGGTCGGCCCGGGCCGACCCATCACCGCGATCCGCGCCGGCCACCCGGGGATGTTGCTGCACGGCCCCGGCGCCCTGGGCACGGTGGATTGGATCGAGCCGCCGGGGGGGCCGGCGCTGGGCCTGCATGCCGGGGACTGGCCGCAGTACGAGATCGATTTGCCGTCCGGTCACGGGCTGTTGCTGCTCACCGACGGGCTGTTCGAGGGGTATTCGGGACACGGCACGCAGCGACTCGGCGAGGACGGTCTGCTCGCGCTGGCCCGCTCGCACGCCGGCTTGCCCGGTCCGGCGTTCGTCGACGCGCTGATCGACGGGGCGCAGGAACGGGCCCAGGCACTGGGCGGGCTCACCGACGACATAGCGGTGCTGCGCGTGCAGCGGACCGCGAGGTGAGCCCCAAGTTCACACCGCTGCGGGATCTACAGCTGACCGTGCGGGGATGGCAATTCGTGGTGCTGTTCAGCATGGGGGTGCTGGTGCTGATCGGTGCGGGGGTCGGCACGGTGTTGCTGCATCGCACCGACGAGGTCTCGCGCGAGCTGAACGACGATATCTCGCCGGCGCGCATCGCCGCGGTCCAGTTGCAGGCGGCGCTGCGCGACCAGGAAACCGGCGTCCGTGGTTACCTGATCTCCGCCGATCGCCAGTTCCTGACGCCGTATTACGAAGGGCAGGAAGCCGAACACGCGGCGGCCCAAGTGATCCGGCAGCACCTGGCACAGCGCCCCGAAGCCATCGCTGATCTGGATGCGATCGAGACGGCCGCCGCCGACTGGCGGAAAAACTATGCCGATCCGGTCATCTCGAGCGTGCAGCCGAAGGCCCCCAATGTCGTGGGCAGCGAGACGGCAGAACGCGGCAAGGCCGAATTCGACCATCTGCGACAGCTTTTCGACTTACAGAACACGCACCTGGTCGCGGTCCGCGCGCATGCCATCGCCGAGGTCGAACACATCGATGACTGGCGGGACCGGGTGCTGCTGGCGATGGTGCTGGTTTTCTGTATCACCGCGACCCTGCTGGGTCTGCTGACCCGGCGCGCGGTCACCCTTCCCCTGCTCGCCCTGGCTTCGGCGTGCCGGCGGATCACCGAGGGAAACTTCGGTGAGAGCATCACACCCCCGCGGCGGCCGAAAGACATTCGAGCCATGGCCATTGACGTCGAGAACATGCGCCAGCGCATCGTCAGCGAGCTCGAGGTGTCGCGGTTGGCGCGTGCGCAATTGGACGAACAGGCGGCCGAATTGCGACGTTCCAACGCCGAACTCGAGCAGTTCGCCTATGTCGCGTCGCACGATCTGCAGGAACCGCTGCGCAAGGTCACCTCGTTCTGCCAGCTGCTCGAGAAGCGCTACGGCGACCAGCTCGACGAGCGCGCTTCCGAATACATCGGATACGCGGTCGACGGCGCCAAACGCATGCAGGTGCTGATCAACGACCTGCTCAGCTTCTCCCGGGCCGGCCGGCTGGGCACCATGCGCACCGAGGTCGACCTCGACGCCCCGCTGGACGCCGCGTTGGCCAATCTTGCCGTCGCGATCGAGGAGTCCGGCGCTGAAATAGTCCGCCCGGCCGAGCCGCTGCCGCGCATCATGGGCGACCCCACCTTGCTGACGATGTTGTGGCAGAACCTGATCGGCAACGCGGTGAAGTTCCGGAATGAAGATCGCCCGCCCCGCGCCGTCATCGAGTGCCGGCGACGTGCCGGCGACTGGCTGGTCAGTATGTCGGACAACGGGATCGGCATCGCACCGGAGTTCACCGAAAAGGTGTTCGTCATCTTTCAGCGCCTGCACGGCCGCGACGCGTACGGGGGAACCGGTATGGGTCTCGCGCTGTGCAAGAAAATCGTCGAGCACCACGGCGGCACTATCTGGATCGACACGTCCTACACCGGCGGAACCCGATTCGAATTCACCCTCCCCATCGAAGGGCTCAATGCTGAGCCGGTGGGCGCGATCACTGAAGGAGCACGCGAATGACACCGGCCGGCCGAGCGATCGACATCCTGCTCGTCGAAGACGACCCGGGCGACGAGCTCATTACCCGGGAAGCGTTCGAGCACAACAAACTCAAGAACAGGCTGCATGTCGCGCACGACGGGGAGGAGGGCCTGAACTACCTTTACCGGCGCGGTCAATACCAGGATGCGCCGCGGCCCGACCTCATCCTGCTCGATCTGAACCTGCCGAAATACGATGGCCGGCAACTGCTCGAGAAGATCAAGTCCGACCCGGACCTGTCCCGCATTCCGGTCGTCGTGCTCACCACCTCCTCGGCCGAGGAGGACATCCTGCGCAGCTACGAACTGCACGCCAACGCCTACGTCACCAAGCCGGTCGACCTCGACCAATTCATCAGCGCAGTACGGCAGATCGACGAGTTCTTCCTTCAGGTCGTCCGTCTTCCGCAGGGCTGAGCCTATTGCGACCTATTGCGCACCGGCGGGCTCGACGGGGCGCACCAGGCCGTCCTGATCGACCTCGTACACGTGGGCCGTCGAGATGTCGAAGAACATGCCGTAGATCCTCAATGCGCCGGATTCCTTCGCGCCGGCCAAGATCGGGTTGGCGGCCAGCCTTTCCATCTGCACGACCACGTTGACGATGCTCAGCTGGTCGGCCTCGCTGACGCCGTCGGCGCTCCCGCGTGCCGGATGGTCATTCTGGAACGCGTCGAGGCTCTCGTGTGCGTGTTCCAGCCACTGGCCCGTAGCCGTCTGATCCGTGGCACCGGCAAGCAGTGCGTCCATCGCGCGGCACGACGAATGTCCGCACACCACAACTGAAGTCACACCGAGGTGGTTGAACGCGACATCGAGTGCGGCGTCGACCGATCGGTCGGCTCCATCGGCCGGTACCAGGTTGCCTACGTTGCGGACGATATAGAGCTCACCGGGCCCGCTGGCGGTGATCACGTCGGGCAGAATCCGCGAGTCGGCACACGTGATGAACACCGCAGTCGGTGTCGGCGTATCGGTCAGCTCGGCAAGCCGCGGATACAGCTCGTCGCGACCGTTGCGGTGGTACTGGTCGACCCCGTCCAGAATGGAGGGCCCGGCATCGTGGTGCTCACCGTTCTGCGATGCCCGCGAAACCGCGTCCTTCGGGGGGCGTTGGTAATGACGTTTGGGCCGGCTGGTGTGCGCGTGGTGCAGCGTCGCCGGCGACCTCTCGACAATGACGACGACTCCGCCCGTCGCCTCATGACTCCGTCGCCAATCGGAAATGGCCTCCGACACCGCCTCGTCGATGTAATCCGCGTTGAGCGTGAGCCGCACATGAGACCCCGGCGGCACGTTGGACAGCACCTGGGTCAGGCGGGGCAGCAGCAGGAAGCTGAGCGTGCCGTCTATGTCGATCCGCCAGTTCTTGGCCTCGCCGTCGCCGTACGGCCGGGCCTCGATGGGTGCGCGGACCAACCGCGTCAGCAACATGAATATCGCGACAGCCAGGCCAAGAGCCACGCCTTCGAGGAGGTTGAGGAACACCACGCACACGATGGTGATCGAATAGATTGCGAAATTGCCGGTGCGCCAAGCGAGCTTGATGTGCGCCAGCTTGATGAGCTGGATACCGATCACGATGAGCAGGCCGGCCAGCGCCGCCTTGGGAATGAGTTCCACCAGTCCGGTCAGCAGCGACGCGAACAGCAGGATCCATACCCCGTGCAGCACCGCCGACGTCCGGGTGCGTGCACCGGCGGCCACGTTGGTGGAGCTGCGCACGATGACCCCGGTAACCGGCAGCCCGCCGAGCAGGCCGGACAACATGTTCGCACTGCCCTGCCCGATCATCTCGCGGTTGAAGTTCGCCCGCGGACCGTTGTGCAGCTTGTCGACCGCCACCGCCGACAGCAGCGACTCGACACTGGCGATCAGGGCGACCGTGATGATTCCCACCGCCACACCACTGACCTCGTGCATCCACGGCGCTCCGCCGGGGGCCGTAGCGGGCAGATGCGGCAGGCCGACGGCCTTGAAGAAGTCGCCCTTGAGGTTGATCCGGTCGACTTCTTCCAGGTGTGCAACTTCGGCCACCGCGGTCGCCACCACGATGGCCACCAGCGCACCGGGGATGAACCGGATCTTGGCCGGCAGCTTCGGCCATAACAGCAGAATGCCGATGACGATCCCGCCGACGATCACTTCGTTCAGCTCATGGTTCATGATGCCGTTGGGCAGCGCCTTGATGTTCTCCCACGCAGAGCTGCGGGATTTACCACCCATCAGGACATGGACCTGCTGCAGAACGATGGTGACGCCGATGCCCGCCAGCATGGCGTGCACCACGACGGGGGCGACGCCCAAGGCCGCGCGCGCCACCTTGACCACCCCGAACAGGATCTGGATGGCTCCTGCGCAGATGGTGATGATGCAGGTCATCGCCCAGCCGAAGTCGGCGATCAGACCGGCCACCACGACGGTGAGGCCCGCGGCCGGGCCGCTGACCTGAAGTGCCGAGCCGCCGACGGAACCGGCCACGATGCCGCCCACCACGGCGGCGATCAAACCGCCCATCAGCGGAGCCCCGGAGGCGATGGCGATCCCCAGCGACAGGGGCAGGGCCACCAGGAAGACTACGAGCGACGCGGGAAGGTCGTGCCGCAAATTCCGCAGCAATGGTCCGGAATCGAGATGGCGCATCGCATCATTCTGAATGTCCTATGAATGCCACGCCTAGTGGTGAGCGCTTCACATAGAACTTACAAAGATTCCAAATGCCGACGGGCGAGCCAGCTAATCATCCGTCCCATGATGATCAGCAGTAACAGGAAAGTTATGAGTAGGAAGGCCGCATCATATGAGAGGTCTTGGGCGGATTTCGAAGGCAGGTTATAGAACGTCCAGATCGGATAGGTCAGGTAACCGACCGGCGAGTGGGTGAGTTGCCCGGTCGGCGGCGAATCCGACCAGCCTGCCGTGTACAGCATCGGCGCCGTCTCACTGATCGCCAGTGCCAGCGCCACCAGCATCCCGGTGACGATCCCGGGCAGCGCCGGCTTCAGCACGATCCTGCGCAGGGTCCAACCGAAAGGCAGCCCGAGCGCCGCCGCCCCTTCCCGGTAGGACGTGGGCACCGCGGAAAGCGCGGACTCGGTGGCCTTGGTGATGTACGGAATGCTCATGACCGACAGCACCAGCACCCCGGCCGCCAGGGAAAACCCCCAGTCGAAGTCCACCACGAGCGCGATATAGCCGACGTAGCCGAGCACGATGGACGGGATACCGGACAGCGCCTCATAGGCGCCGCGCAGGATCGAACGCATTCTGCCGGTGGCGAATTCACACAAGTAGATCCCGGCCAGCACGCTCACGGTGCCGGACACCAGCATCACCCCGAGCCCGAGCACCACGGTTCCGACGATGGCGTTGCGCAGGCCGCCCGGGCTGTCCTGAGTCAGCACGTGAAAATGGAACACCGGTAACGCGCGGCCGACCACTCCGATCAGCATCCACAACGTGGGGCCGACCACGACCGCCAGACAGCCGAGGCAGGCCGCCCAGAACAGCGCGTCGGCCAGCTTGCGCCGAGTGCCGATCGATCTCATGACGCACCCACCTCAGACACCGCGCCCGACCGGCAGCGCGGTGCCCGAGGACCGGCGCACCAGCGCGCGGGCCGCCACGTTGGTCAGCAAGGTGATCACCATCAGCACCAGGCTCACCTCGGCCAGCGTCTTGATCGCGAAGTTAGTGGAGTCGGTCAGCGCCGAATCCAGCTGCGACACCACGGTGGCGGCGATGGTGGTCATCGTCGAGTAGATGTTGGCGGGCAGCGCGCCCAACTCCGCCCCGGACACCATGGCGACAGCCATCGTCTCGCCCAGCGCGCGTCCCAGGCCCAGCACGACGGCACCGACGATGCCGCTGGACACCCACGGCAGGGTGACCCTGCGGGCACACTCCCAGTCGGACATCCCCAGCGCGACGGCACCCTCCCGGGGCAGCAGCGGCACCTGCCGCAGCAGGTCGCGGGTGGTGCTGGCGATGATCGGAATGATCATCACCGCGAGCACCAGGCCGGACACCAACATTCCCTCGCCGTTGCCGGTGTTGCCGCGGAAGTAGTTGAGCAGCGGCACATCTGGTGTGTTGCGGGCGATTGCGGGGGCGATGTGGTGGGCGATGAAAGGCCCGAACGTCATCGCGCCCCACAGGCCGACCACGACACTGGGGATGCCGGCGAGCAGTTCGAGCACCATGCCGACCGCCGAGGCCAGACGCTTGGGCAACCGTTCCACGATCGCCAGGGCGGCTCCGATGGACACCGGCACCGCGACGACGAGGGCGATCGCAGAGCTGGCCAGGGTGCCGACGATCAGCGGCAGCGCCCCGTACTCGGCGCCGACCGGATGGGCGACGCCGTGGCTGACCACCGTCTCGCCGTAGGTGTTGCCCGGGTTCCATCGGACGCCGGTGAAGAAATGCAGCCCGTTCACCCGGACCGCGCCGACCGCCTCGATGACGAGCACCGCCAGTACGAACACCACCGCGAGCAGCGGCACCACCGCGCTGAACCGACCCGCCCAGCGGACCGCGCGGCCCTCGTCGCCGACCCGCGCCGCGGAGGGCCCGGCGCGCAAAGTGAGGGTCACCGCAACCCGCTCAGCCGGTGATCGTGGCGATCTGGGCGTCGGACAGCTTCGCCACCGCGGCGGGCAGCGGCTGCATGTGTTGGGAGTTCAAGAAGGAGGGGCTGCTGCCGTCGGTCACGGCCCAGTGCAGAAAGGCCTGGATGGTCTGTGCGGTGGCGCCGTCCTTCTGAGCGCTGTAGACGACGGCGTACTCGTAGTTGACGATCGGATAGCCGTCCGGCGCGGGACCGTTGATCAGTGAGATCACCTCGTTCGCCGGGGTCTGCGCGGCGAAGCTGGCGGCCTCGGCGCCGATGCTTTGCGGGTCGGGCAGCAGGTAGTTGCCGGACGCGTTGCCCAACTGGGCCAGACCCAGTCCCTTCTGGCCGGCCTGGTCCAGGTAGCTGGTGCCGATGTAGGCGACGCAGCCGGGGGTCTGGGCGCAGCCGGTCACCATGCCGCCGGCGCCGTTCTCGCCCAGGGCGCCGGGAACCGCGGGGAAGTCGACGGTGGTGCCGAAGCCCGGCGACTTGCCCCAGCCGTCGGGGTCCTGCTTCGACAGATATTGGGTGAACACGAACGTGTCGCCGGCGCCGTCGGACCGGTGCAGCGGAACCACCGGGGTGGGCGGCAAGTTGACCCCCGGGTTGAGGGCAGCGAGCTGCGGGTCGTTCCAGGTTTTGATCTTGCCCTGATACATGGCCGCCAACACCTTGCCGTTCAGCCTGAGGTGCTCGCTGACACCGGGCAGGTTGTAGTTGATCTGCTCGGCGGCCACGGCCAACGCGACGTTCATCAGCCCCTTGTGTGCCGACATGTCGCCGCTGGACAGGTACGCACCGGAGGCGCCGATGTTGACCGCCCCGGCGGCGGCCTGGGAGATACCGGCACCTGACCCGGTGGCTCCGGTCGTGATCGTGACGTTCGGGTATTTCGAGTGGTAGGCCGGAACCCACTGATTCATCAGCGGATACAGCTCCGTGGCACCGGTCTCCGACAACGCCACGTTGGACGTCGCGGGGGTGGCGGCGGGGTTGCCGGCGGGGGCCGCTCCGGAACGCCCCGCTCCGCTTGATGGATGGCCGCAGGCCGATGCGACCAGTGCAACCGAGAACACCGGCACCATAACCCCCAGCGCACGCAGACGAATTTTCATTGTTCGCTCACCCTTCTCGGCCCCCGATTGGTTCTCCTGCGGTCTCCGAAAAATCCCGAGACGTAACGGACGGTTTCCGCATGCTTTGGCGACAGGAACAGCTGCTCGCTCGGCCCTTCCTCGACGAGCCTGCCGTCGAAGAAAAGGGCGGTCCGGTCACCGAGCCGGGCGGCTTGGGCCAGATCGTGCGTCACCATGATCACGGTGAGCCGATTGGCGAGCGAACGGATGAGCTCCCCGATCTTTTCTGTCGTGGTCGGGTCCAGCGACGAGGTGGCCTCGTCGAGCAACAGCACCTCGGGGTTGACCGCGAGCGCCCTGGCCAGGCACAGCAACTGCTGCTGACCGCCGGAGAGCCGGAACGGCGAATCGCCGAGACGATCCTTGACCGCATCCCAGAGGCCGACCTCGGTGAGCCGGGCCGCGGCGACCGTCTTGAATTCTTTGCGCGGCACCATTTTGTGCGCGCGCAGCCCAGCAATGACATTGTCGATAATTGACATGGGAAACGGATTTGGCCGCTGGAACACCATGCCGACCGTCCGGCGAAATTCCATGAGGTCACGATTTGTGAAGATGCTGTGTCCGCCCAACTGCACATCACCGGTGTAGCGGTATCCGGAAACCTTGTCGTTCATCCGATTGAGGGTGCGCAGGAACGTCGTCTTACCCGAACCCGTCGGTCCCAGCAAGCACGTCACCGCACGCGGGGAAAAGTTCAGATTCACTTGTTCGAGAACGGTTTTGGGGCCAAAGCCGAGGGTGAGGTTTACCGCCGCCATGACCGGGGTATCGACATCGGCAGTACCGATACCGGACTCGGCGCCGAGCTGTTCGGGGCTGATCAACACCCCATAAAGCTACGTCGCCAAAGCGCATTCGGGGCCACGCGAAGTAATGCTCTGCATATGTTCAAAGGCACTACTAATCGGGTGCTTAGATTCACAGTTCGTGCTAATCGGACACTGATCCAGTGCTTATCTTGAACGGCGTTCATAAGCTTCTGCCCATTTCCAAAGGCGCCGCTAATCGTGCACCCATATTCGGGGGCTTGTATGTGGACTGGTTCGCGTGTTCTTTCCGGGCAGGAGTTCCGAGTGAAACTCAACCGATCTGGCGCCGTGGTGGGTCTGCTTGCCGTCGGCGCGGTGGTGCTGTCGGGATGCGGTTCGGCCACCCACGCCTCGTCGTCCGGGCCCAGCGCGGCGCCGGCTGCGGTGCAGTGTGGCGGCACCAGGCAACTCAAGGCCAGCGGCGCGACCGCGCAAGAGAACGCGATAGAACAATTCGTTTACGCCTACGTCCGTGCCTGCCCTGGCTACACGCTCGACTACAACGCCAACGGCTCCGGCGCCGGGGTGACCGACTTTCTCAACAACGTCACCGCTCTGGCGGGTTCCGGTGATCCGTTGAACCCATCCAAAGGCCAGGTAGACCGCGCGGCGCAGCGGTGCGGTTCGCCGGCCTGGGACCTGCCGGCGGTGTTCGAACCGATCGCGGTCACCTACAACCTCAACGGCGTGAACTCGCTGAAACTTGACGGGCCCACCCTCGCCAAGATCTTCAACGGCGGCGTCACCAGGTGGGACGACCCGGCCATCAAAGCGCTCAACCCGAGCACCGCGTTGCCCTCGACGCCCATTCGCGTGTTCTTCCGCAGCGACCAGTCCGCCGACACTTCCAACTTCGAGCAATACCTCGACGTCGCGTCCAACGGTGGGTGGGGCAAAGGCGTCGGCCAGACCTTCGGCGGGGGTGTCGGTGACGGCGCGGTGGGGGACAACGGGACGTCGGCGGCCGTGCAGAGCACCGAGGGGTCGATCACCTACAACGAGTGGTCCTTCGGAGTCGGCAGGCAGTTGAGCATGGCCGAGATCGTCACGTCAGCCGGCCCGGATGCGGTATCGATCACCACCGACTCGGTCGCCAAGACGATCGCGGGCGCCCGGATCACCGGGCAGGGCAACGACCTGGTGGTGGACACGTCGTCGTTCTACAAGCCGACGCAGGCCGGCGCCTACCCGATCGTGGAGGCGACCTACGAGATCGTGTGCTCGAAGTACCCGGATTCCGCGACCGGGGCGGCGGTAAGGGCGTTCATGCAGGCCGCGATCGGTCCGGGCCAGGCCGGTTTGGACCAGTACGGGTCGATTCCGCTGCCTGCCTCGTTCCAATCGCGAGTCGCCGCAGCGGTGAACGCGATCTCGTGAGTAGTCCCGGTAAGCCTGGGTGGAGGGAGCGGCGACGATGAACGATGCGGACTTGGCTTCGCGGGCCGGGACGCGTTTCGGGCCTTATCAGCTGGTGCAGTTGCTGGGGCGCGGCGGCATGGGCGAGGTGTATCGAGCCGAGGACACCCGAAAGCGCCGGGTGGTGGCGTTGAAGCTGATCTCGCCGGAGTTCTCCAGCGACTCGGTGTTCCGCGCGCGGATGCAACGCGAGGCCGATACCGCGGGCAGGCTGACCGAGCCGCACATAGTGCCGATCCACGACTACGGCGAGATCGACGGACAGTTCTTCGTGGAGATGCGGCTGATCGACGGTGCCTCGTTGCGCTCGATCTTGCGGCACTACGGTCCGCTGCCGCCGGCCCGCACGGTGGCAATTGTGCGCCAGATCGCCGCCGCGCTGGACGCCGCGCACTCGAACGGCGTGACGCACCGCGACGTCAAACCGGAAAACATCCTGATCGGCGGCAATGACTTCGCGTATCTGGTGGATTTCGGCATCGCCCGGGCGACCACCGACCCTGGGCTGACCCAGACCGGGACGGCCGTCGGAACCTACAACTACATGGCCCCGGAGCGGTTCAGGGGCGACCGGGTCACCTATCGCGCCGATATCTACGCGCTGGCCTGTGTGTTGGGCGAGTGCTTGACCGGGGCGCCGCCGTACCAGTCCGACAGCGTCGAACGGCTGATCGCCGCGCATCTGCTCGAGCCGGTGCCTTTGCCCAGCCGGCAGCTGCGCCCCGGCATGCTTCCAGTGGCCTTGGACCAGGTGCTGGCCAGGGGCATGGCCAAGAACCCCGAACAGCGCTATCGCACCGCCGGTGAGCTGGCCGCGGCCGCCCACGACGCGCTCACCGCCAACGCCTACGGTCCCGGTTCCACCGGGGCGGTCGAAACAATGGCCCGTCCGGTGCCTCCGGTGTATCCGGTCGGTCCGGCACCGGAGTTCAGGCGCGACGCGCCCCTTGCGGCTCCGAGGCCCGGCCGGAAACGCAAGCGGTGGATCGTCGCCGGCGCGGCCGCGGTGCTGATCTTCTCCGCGATCGGGGTCACCGGCTACCTGGGCACGCGGCCGTCGTCGGCATCGTCGGCGAAGCCGGCATCCGGACAGACGGTGCTGCCGTTCAACGGCATCGACTTCCGCCTGTCGCCCGGCGGGGTGGCGCTGGACAAAGCCGGCGACGTGTTCGTCACCAGCGAAGGCATGTATGGGCGGGTGGTGGAGTTGCCGGCGGGGTCGAGCACCGCGACCGTGCTTCCGTTCAGCGGCCTTTACCAGCCTCAGGGACTGGCCGTGGACAACGCCGGCGCGGTGTACGTCGCCGATTTCAACAACCGGGTGGTCAAGCTGGCGGCCGGGTCGAACCACCAGACCGTGCTGCCGTTCACCGGCCTGAACTACCCCGAAGGGGTCGCGGTGGACGGCCAGGGCAACGTCTATGTCGCCGACCGGGGTAACAACCGGGTGTTGAAGGTAGCGGCCGGGTCGAACACCCAGACCGTGCTGCCGTTCACCGGCCTCAAGAACCCGGACGGCGTGGCGGTGGACCCGGCCGGCAACGTCTACGTCACCGACACCGACAACAGCAGGGTGCTGGAGTTGGCGGCCGGGTCGAACACCCAGACCGTGCTGCCGTTCACCGGCGTCAGTGTGCCCTGGGGCATCGCGGTGGACAGCGCCGGCACCGTCTACGTCACGGAGCACGACAGCAGTCAGGTGATGCGATTGCCGTCCGGGTCGAACACTCCGACCCCGTTGCCGCTCACCGGACTCAACACCCCGTTGGGCGTCACGGTGGACAACGCCGGAAACGTCTACGTCGCCGACCGCGGCAACGACCGGACGGTCAAGCTGGCTCCGTGACAAACATGTCGTTGTGCTGGCCGAGGGCCGGCGGGGGATCGGTGGCGACGGCGTCGAAGCTGGCATAACGGGCCGGTGTCCGGACCACGGTGATGGCGTCATCACCGCTGCCGACCGCGAGGGCGAGGTCGTTCTCGGCGAACAGCGGCGTGCCGACGACCTGTTTCCAGCTGTAGGGCAGACAGGCCATCAGGCCGCCGTCCTGCAGCAGCTCCACCCATTCGGCCGCGGTCTTGGCGGCCAGTGCCGCCTCCAGTTCGTCGGTCAACTCGGGGTAGTTGACAGCCCGCGCCCGCTGGTCGACGAACCGCTCGTCGTCGAGCAAGTCGGGCCGGCCGATGATCTGGCACAGCTTGGCCCAGTGCTTGGGTACATACGCGCTGATCAGGAGGTATCCGTCGGCGGCCCGGAAGGCGTCGGAGGGCTGGGTGGCAAACCCAACGCCCTTGCGTTTCTTGACATTCGGCGCGGCGGCCGGCTTGGGCTGATCGGTGCTCGGCTTGTTCAGATGCATGGTCAGCTGGTTGGCCTGCAACCCCACCGCGACGTCGTACATCGCGACCCGGACCACGTCGGCCACCCCGTGGCGCTCCCGGTTGAGCAGCGCGGCCAGCACCGCCTCGGCCAGCACGTGGCCGCTGGCGTTGTCGACGAGCTGGAACGGGATGATCTGCGGCTTGCCGTCGGGCGTGGGCATGCCGGTGGTCATGCCCGCCTCGGCGGCGACCATCAGGTCCACACCCGGGCGGGTGCTGTTCGGGCCGTTGCCGCCGAAGGCCGACAGGCGTGCGTAGATCAGCTTCGGGTTGCGCGACTGCAGATCCTCGGGGCCCAGGCCCATGCGCTCCATGACCCCCGGCCGGAACCCCTCCAGCACCACGTCGGCGGTGTCGGCCAGGCGCAGTATCTGCTGCTTGGCCTCGTCGTTGGTCAGGTCCACAGCGACCGACTTCTTGCCCCGGTTGTTGGGCAGGAAGTAGGTGGCCAGCGGGGGTCGCCCGGGCAGGACCGCGGTGATGTGCCGGGCCGCCTCACCGCCGGGCGCCTCGATCTTGATGACTTCGGCGCCCAGGTCGGCCAGCACCTGACCGGCCAGCGGTCCGGCGACGTTCTGGGTGAAGTCGAGTACCCGGAACCCGTCAAGTGGCTTGTGTGGCATCGAACCGGGTCTCCTTATTTCGTGTGCAGTACCGCGGTGCAGTAGTAGTTGAGGACGAAGGGGATGTCTTCCTCGGCGTGGGCGTCGACGTCGTAGACGGGATGCGCGGGCAATCCGATATCGGCCAACAACTGATTCAGCGTCGCGCGAACCGTGTGCCAGCCGCGCTCCTCGAGGTAGCCCGCCACGTCGTTGCGCTGGCCGGGGAAGCCCAGGTTCTCCAGCGCAACGTCCAGACCGTGCTCCTGCCACTTCAGCGTCGCGGCGTTCAAGGCCTGCTGGTTGGCGTCGGAACCCAGGAAGATCTCGGCGACCAGCCGACTGCCGTCGGCGCTCAGCGCGGTGATGTTGTCCAGCAGCCGGTCTTGCGCGTCCGGGGGCAAGAACCCCAATAGGCCCTCGGCGGCCCACGCGGTGGGTTGCCCGGCGTCGAACCCAACCTGTCCGAGCGCCGCCGGCCAATCGTGGCGCAGGTCGATCCGGACGGCGCGGACGTCGGCGGTCGGCTCGGCACCCAGCTCGGCGATCGTTGCGATCTTGAAGTCGATGACCTCAGGCTGGTCGATCTCGAACACCGTCATTCCCGGCGCCCAGGGCAGCCGATAGGCGCGCGCGTCCAGGCCGGCGGCCAGGATGACGGCCTGGCGGATGCCGGCCGCGGCCGCGTCGGCGAAGAACGCATCGATGTAGCGGGTGCGCGCGGCCAGGACGTCGGTCATGCGTTGCATGCCCCACGGCGCACCGGCAATGTCGACCTCGGCGGAGTCGAGTTCGCCGGCGGCCCACCGGGTGAAGAAGTCGATGCCGACGGCGCGCACCAGCGGTTCGGCGAACGGGTCGTCGATCAGCCCCGCCCTGGTGGCCCGGGCGCGCCCGGCGGCCACCATGGTGGCGGTGGCTCCCACGCTGCTCGCCAGGTCCCAAGTGTCGTTGTCGGTCCGCGTCATCTTGTCGTTCTCCATCCGTCGCGTGCTACTGATTAGATAGATTAACGACACGCGTAATCGCGGTTGTCACCAAACCGTGCCCCGGATCAGATTGCCGAGTTCCGAGCGCGCGCGCCGTCTCGCCTTTACCATCGTGGGATGTCGACGGCGGCTACCTCTGACCCCGTGGGCCTCGACGCCTGCTGCGACGGATCCGCCCACGCCGCGCAGGCGTCGGTCACACGTGACACCGGGTGGCAGCGCAGCGCGCGGTGGGCACACCGGCTGGCCTGGGTGAGCCTGGTCGTGATGCTTGCCGAGGGCGCTATCGGGCTGTGGCAGGGGCTGGCGGTCGGATCGGTCGCGTTGACCGGGTGGGCTTTGGGGAGCGCGCCCGAGGGGCTGGCCAGCGCGATGGTGGTCTGGCGCTTCAGCGGCACGCGCACCCACTGCGAGAAGTCCGAGCGACGGGCCCAGCGCGGTGTCGCTTTCTCGTTCTGGCTGACGGCGCCGTACATAGCCGCCGAGTCCATTCACCATCTGGCCGAGGGCAAGCACGCCGAGACCTCGGTGATCGGCATCGGATTGACGGCGTTGGCTTTGGTGCTGATGCCGACACTGGGCTGGGTCAAGCACAAACTGGCCGCGCGCCTGGACTCCGGCGCAACGCATGGGGAAGGCACCCAGAACTACCTGTGTGCAGGCCAGGCCGCCGGGGTGCTGGCCGGTCTCGCCATCACCGCCATGTGGCCGGGCGCCTGGTGGATCGACCCGGCGATCGGGCTTGCCATTGCTTGCGTCGCGGTCTGGTCGGGCGTCCGAGCGTGGCGCGGACTGGACTGCGGCTGCTGAAGATTGCCGGCATGTGTACGACAATGCCGTACAATATCGGTACGATATTGTGGTACCGATAAGGAGTGCGACACATGGCGATCAGCGCGAGTGAGGCCAGGCAGCGCCTCTTCCCGCTGCTCGAACAGGTCAACACCGACCACGAACCCGTGCGCATCACCTCCAAAGCCGGAGATGCCGTGCTGATGTCGGCCGACGACTACGACTCGTGGCAAGAAACGGTCTACCTACTGCGTTCGCCCGAGAATGCGCGCCGACTCATGGAGGCGGTCGCCCGAGACAAAGCCAGCTCCCCGGGCCAGCGCACCACCTCGCTCGAAGAACTCCAGGAGATGGCCGGCGGCCAGGAGTGAGGGGCGTCAACTTCGATCCCGACGCCTGGGAGGACTTTTTGTTCTGGTTGGGCTCCGACCGTAAGACGGCCCGGCGGATTACCAGGCTGATCGGAGAAATCCAGCGCGACCCGTTCACCGGGATCGGAAAACCCGAACCGCTCAGGGGGGGACTCTCCGGCTACTGGTCGCGGCGGATCGATGACGAGCACCGCCTCGTGTACCGCGCGGACGACAACGAGGTCAAGATCCTCAAAGCCACGTACCACTACTGATCCTGCGGCGCGAAGCCTTCGGCAAGGTGCCCCAGGCCAGGCGGTAGTGGTTGACAGCCGCGCGACGGGATCGTCGGCGTAGTTGGCGGGCAACACCTTCAAGGCCACCGGCGCTGAGCGCCTGATACCCCTGGCCGTGGCCGGAAAACAGCGCCGCAACGGCAGCTGACACCTCGTCCTGTGCGGCGGCCATGATCCCCGTCGTCGGGACCGCGGCGGCTGCGTTTGCCGCGCTCAGCGTCGTCCCGATGCCGGCCAGATCAGTTGCGGCCGAACCCAAGAACTCCGGCACTGCGATTACAAACGACATGTGACACCTCCCAATGCGTTACATGGCCCTGCCATCGCGTGATCGCCGTCGACGCGGTGAGCACAGTGCACCATAGTGAGGGACCCGACGTGTCGGGTTTGTTCAATGTCGTTTGCTGTGATCGTCCGGGCGACCGGCTTATCGGCTCAGTCCAACCGATAGCGGATCAGCCGGGAGCTGTTGGCGACCACCGCCACCGACGACGCGTTGTGCAGGATCGCCGCCAGCACCGGGGACAACGCTCCACCGGCTCCGATCAGTAGCCCGGCCGCGTTGACGGCGATGGACATGCCGTAGTTCTCCCGGATCACGTCGACCGCCCGCTCGCCCAGATCCCGCACGTCCAGCAGCCGGTGTAGATCGTCGTTGGCCAGCGCCACGTCGGCGGTCTCGACGGCGACGTCGGTTCCGGCCAGTCCCATGGCGATCCCGATGTCGGCGGCCGCCAGCGCCGGCGCGTCGTTGATGCCGTCGCCGACCATCCCCACGACGTAACCGTCGTCCTGCAGCTCGCGCACCACCTCGAGCTTGTCCTCGGGCATCACCTCGGCGCGCCATTCGTCGATACCCAGCTCCTCGGCG
>NZ_DATJYB010000015.1:0-35556 GCF_035499775.1 Mycobacterium sp.
TCGGATCGACCGAGGAAGGGTCGTCGCGGAACTTGCGGTACATCTCCTCGACCAGCCATTCGTTTTGCCCGAATGGTGAACCTGTGGTGCTCACGGCCGCTGTTCGCCTCGATTCTTTTATCCTGCAACGTCATTGCAAACGCTGTTGCGCGACGCCTGCCAACCGGGGCATCCCAGTCGGCGGGGCATTCTCAAACCTGCGGCGGCCCGGAACTGCACCGCCTCATAAAGGCTAGCGCTTCGCCAGCAATTCGCGAGAGAGACCAGCGAACAGTGATCCGGGGCCAGACCTGCCCTACTATCGGCCACGCTGGCGTGACGCTCGGCGAGAGACCTGGGTCAGCCGGCTTCGTGGATGGCCGGCAACAGGTGCAGGGTGACCGGCCAGCGCGCCGGCGGGATGCCGAACGCCTGGCGAGAGTTGTTGACGATCTTCTTGCCCACCATGCGGTTGCCCACCCCGCCCACCGCGGCGCCGACGCCGACCGGCAGCATCTTGCCGAACATCAGCGCGCCGCGCTTCATCGCGTACCGCTTGACGGCGTACTTGAGCAGCTTGCTGTTCAGCCGCGACAAGCTCGACATCGGCAACGACGCCATGCCCTCGGCCAGCCAGCCGCCGTTGGTTCGGCCCGGGCCGATCAATTCGCCGATCGCGCGCCTGCTGTCGTCGCCGACCAGGACGGCCAGCACCAGCGCGCGGCGCCGCTCCCGGTGATCGGCGGGGATGCCGTACACCTCGGCCGTCGCCAACACGAAAAGGGCGGTGGCTTCCAGGAAGAACACCGTCTCCCCGGCGCCGGCGGAAAGCGCTGTCAACGTCCCGACCCCGGGGAACGTCGCGGCCGAACCCACCGCCGCGCCGCTGGCGGTCAGCGCGGCCAGATACCGCTTTTCCAGCCGGAAGGCGATTTCGGCGGGGCCGGCGGCGGGGTGTGCGCGCCGCAGCCGCGCCACATACGCCTTCGCGGCCGGGCCCTGCACGCGCGAGCTTCGCTCGATGACCTGCGCCAAAGCGCGCGCAGACGCTTTGGGTCGGTCGTCCGTGGTGGCCGGCATCTGGTCCGGGTTGGACCTGCTCCGTCGGGCGCTCATAGTGCTTCTCCTGGATATCGCTAGTCCCTTGGTAGTCCCTAGGCTAACGCGCATTCGGCCATTCGAGTGCCCAGCCGAGAACCGACGGGCTGTTTGCCCGCGCGGGTCTGATCCGGACGGATATAGGGTCAGGGGCGAAGTCGGGTGTTTGTCGGCCGAAATGAGGGGCATTTACCCGCGTACGCGCTGGCTAACCGGCCTGACCTGTCCGCCGACGCCGGCGGGCGCCGGGTGCCCGGTACCCGCGAGTGAACCGCGAATGGACCCCGAACGGACGAGGTGGATCGATGAGCACGGTTTGGGCGCATCGGTCCGGGGCACACGGGACTGACCTGCGGAACAACCCGTGGAACACGCTGTGGGCGATGATGATCGGCTTCTTCATGATCATGGTCGACTCGACCATCGTCGCCATCGCGAACCCGACCATCATGGCCGACCTGCACACCGGCTACGCCGCGGTGGTGTGGGTGACCAGCGCCTATCTGCTGGGGTACGCGGTGGTGCTGCTGGTCGCCGGCCGACTCGGTGACCGGTTCGGCCCGAAGAACCTGTACCTGATCGGTCTGGCCGTCTTCACCGTCGCCTCGATGTGGTGCGGGCTGTCGGGCAGTGTCGCCATGCTGATCGCCGCCCGGGTGGTGCAGGGCGTCGGCGCCGGGGTGCTCACCCCGCAGACGTTGTCGACGATCACCCGGATCTTCCCGCCGGAGCGCCGCGGCGTCGCGACGAGCGTGTGGGGCGCCACCGCCGGAGTCGCCACCCTGGTCGGGCCGCTGGCCGGCGGCGTGCTGGTCGACGCGCTGGGTTGGCAGTGGATCTTCTTCGTCAACGTCCCGATCGGCATCGTCGGGCTGGCGCTGGCGATGCGGCTGGTCCCGGCGCTGCCCGTCCAGACGCACCAGCTCGACCTGCTCGGCGTCGCGTTGTCGGGCGTGGGCATGTTTCTCGTCGTCTTCGGGCTGCAGCAGGGCCAGGCCGCCCACTGGGACCTGTGGGTCTGGGCGGTGATCGTCGCCGGTACCGGGTTCATGGCGGCGTTCGTCTACTGGCAGGCGGTGAACCCCGGCGAGCCGCTGATCCCGCTGGGCATCTTCGCTGACCGCGAGTTCAGTGTGTGCAGCGTCGGGGTGGCCCTTGTCGCGTTCGCGACGACAGCGGTGATGCTGCCGTTGACCTTCTATACGCAGGGGGTGTGCGGGCTGTCGCCGACGCGCTCGGCCCTGCTGATCGCGCCGATGGCGATCGGCAACGGTGCGCTGGCGCCGTTTGCCGGGAAGATCGTCGACCGCCATCACCCGCTGCCCGTGCTCGGCTTCGGCTTCTCGGCGCTGGCGATCTCACTGACGTGGCTGTCCGCGGAGATGGCTCCCGGAACGGCGATCTGGCGGCTGGTGCTGCCGTTCTTCGGAATGGGGGTCGGGATGGCGTTCGTCTGGTCGCCGCTGACCGCGACCGCCACCCGCAACCTGCCGCCGCAGCTGGCCGGCGCGAGCTCCGGGGTGTACAACGCGATCCGCCAGCTCGGCGCCGTGCTGGGCAGCGCCGGCATGGCCGCGTTCATGACGTCGCGGATCGGTGCCGAGATGCCGTCACGCACCGGGGCCGGTGCAGCAGGCGGCCTGCAACTGCCCGAATTCCTGCGCGGGCCGTTCGCGGCGGCGATGTCGCAGTCGGTGCTGTTGCCCGCGTTCATTGCGTTGCTCGGTGTCGTCGCCGCACTTCGCCTGGTCGACTTCGGGTCCGCCGCGGCCATGCGCGCGCCGGTCGACGAGGACGACGACGTCGCCGACGAGGACTACGACGACGATCCCTACGTCGAGTACATCCTCCTGTGGGAGCCGGACGTCGACGAGGATGGCAGCGGGCGGGCGCCGGGTGGCTTCGCCCGCAACGGCTTTCACGTCGAGCATGCGGCGCGGTTCCGGCCTGCCGCCGAATCTTCGGCGCGTTCGCCGGCACCGCGAACGGCGCGTCATCGTCCTCGTCTCGACGACCCCGCCGGCTACGGTCGTCATTCGGTTTAGGACGCGCTAGCCGTCTGTTTCATCTGAATCCCGCATGAAACTGCGGCATTGCTGGGCAACCGAATTCGGTGGACGTACATTGCGCTGCGTCGTTCGCGAGATTTGCTTCTTTTGAGGTGACGCCGTGAGGTGACGGGAGCCTGAAGATGTCGACTTCCCTGATCGCAGCACCCGAGGCCGTGGCGGGGGCCAGGTGGATTTGAGCGGGATCGGGGAAGCGATCAGGGAAGCGGCCGCAGTGGCCGCGCCGTCCACGACGGGGATTGTTCCGGCCGCCGCTGATGAGGTGTCGGGCGCGATTGCCCGGCTGTTCGGCGGCTTTGCACAGGATTTTCAGGTATTGCACGCGCAGACCGCGGAGTTTCATGCCCGGTTTGTGCAGCTGATGGGTTCCGGTGGCGCGGCGGAGGCGGCAAACGCGTCGCCGTTGCAGGATCTTGAGGCGTTCAACCTGGTCAAGTTGCTGACGGGGCGGCCGTTGTTCGGCGACGGCGCTGACGGGGCGCCCGGCACTGGAGACGCCGGCGGCGACGGCGGATGGATTGTCGGCAATGGCGGCAACGGCGGGTCCGGCACCACCGCCGGCGATGGGGGTGCTGGTGGGGCGGGCGGGTCGGCCGGACTTTGGGGTGCTCGCGGCGATGGTGGGAATGGGGGTATGGCGACAGCGGTCGGCGGCCTGGGCGGGCAAGGCGGCGGAGGGGGCCATGGCGGTCCCAGCGCCACCGGGCAAGGCGGCCTCGGCGGGCCGGGCGGCTACGGTGGCCCAGGCGGATACGGCGGCAATGGCGTCGTCATCGGCGGAAGTGGCGGCCATGGGGGCGACGGAGGCGACGGCGGTGACGGCGCCTAACCCGCCGCGGCTCAGCGCCCTCCTAGCCCGCCTCGGTCAGCGCCAGGAACGCGCCCAGGTCCACCAGACCGGCGGGTGCGGCGGGCAGGTACTCGGTCAGCATCTCCGAACGCACAATCACCGCCCTGTACTGAGCCCGGCTCACGGCGACATTGAGCCGATTCCTGTTGAGCAGGAACGAGATTCCGCGCGGCACTTCGTCGATGGACGACGCCGTCATCGAGATGAACACCACCGGCGCCTGCCCGCCCTGGAACTTGTCCACCGTCCCGACCCGGACCCCGCCCAGCCCGGCCATCCCTAGCCGTCGGCGCAGTAGCGCAACCTGGGCGTTGTAAGGCGCCAGCACCAGCACATCGGATGCGGCCAACGGCCGGGTGCCGCGTTCGTCGGTCCACGACGCGCCGAGCAGCCGTGCGATCTCGGCGGTAATCGCGTCGGCTTCCTGCGGGCTGTCGATCGAATTGCCCTGGTGGCGAACGGCAAGCACGTGCACGCCGGCTTCATACCCGTCGAGGCGGCGCGCGGCGGTGCGCTCGACATGCGAATGCAGGCGGCCCCCGTAGGCCAGCATCGAGACCGCCTCGCACACCGCCGGGTGCATCCGGTAGGAGAGGTCCAGGAAGTAGCCGCGTTCGTCGGGCAGCGTGCGCTGACCGTCGACCAGCCAGTCCAGTGCGGAAGTGTCGACCGGTTCGGGATGGGTGCCCTGACTGACCTGCGGCAGCTGCTGCGGGTCTCCGAGTAGCAGCAGGTTGGCGGCCGACGGCGCCACGGCGATGGTGTTGGCCAGACAGAACTGGCCCGCCTCGTCGATCACCAGCAGATCCAGGCTGCCCGGCGGCACCCGAGCCGGATTGGCGAAATCCCATGCCGTGCCGCCGATCACGCAGCCCGGGGTGTCGGTGACAAAGGCGGCGTAGGCAGCGGCGTCGATCTGTTGCCAACGTACGGTGCCACCGTCGTACGGCTTCTTCGCGACCCGCGCCGGATCCAGGCCGGCGTCGATCACCCCGTTCAGCACGTTTTCCACCGCGGCGTGCGACTGCGCGACCACGCCGATGCGCCAGCCATGTTCGGTGACCAGCCGCTTGATCACGTGTGCGGCGGTGTGCGTCTTACCGGTACCCGGCGGTCCGTGCACCGCCAGGTACGACGAGTCCAGGTCCAGCGTCGCCGCGGTGATGTCGGTGAGGATATCGGCGCTGCGCGGTAGCCCGCTGCCGCTGCGGGTGCGGGGCGGGTCGCGCAGCAGAATGTCGAACAGCGCGGTGCGGGGGAGTTGCGGCAACCCGGCGGCGACGGCGGCGGCCGTCGACTCGATCGACGCCTGCTGGGCCTTCGCCGGCCAGGGCGCGCCCGGGGTGAGCGCGAACGGCAACTGGTCAAAGGTGTTGCCGTCCTTGCCCGTTCGCTCCACGATGACCACTTCGGTGGGCACCATCGGGTCGTCCACCGCGATCACCTCAGCCTTGCCCGCCGCCCGACCGTCGGGGCTGTCGTAGAGCGCGAACACGTCCGTCGCGAGATCGCCGCGGGCCAGCTCACCGCGCAGCCGCACCCGCCGCTGCGGCTTGCGAGCCCCCGGCGGTGTGTGCCAGTCGGCGACGACCTCGGTGCGCTCGACGTCGGCGACGAAGACATCGGTGTTGTCGGCCCATTCCTCGACGGGGAAGTTCAGCCGGTCGAAATGTGCCCACCAGAACGGCTTGTCCTCGCGGCGGTGATAGCCGCGTGCGGCGGCCACCAGGGCGACCGCGGTCTGCTTGTCAGTGCGTTCGCCGGCCGCGGCATCGCCGGTGAACTTCGCCAGCGACGCCGCCAGCTGGTCGTGGTCTTCGATCTTGGCGCCGTCGGGAACCGGTTGGGCGCCGATCGGTACGGCACCGGCTTCCCAGGCGCGCAGCACCAGCCAGTCACGCAGTTCGCGAGTGGACCGGCAGTCGTAGTGGTTGTAGTCCTCGACCTCTTTGAGCACCGTCGCGGCCTCGTCGACGCGGCCCTCGGCGCCCAAATCGCAGTAGCGGGCATAGGAGGTGATGGAGTCGGTGGCCGTGGTGACCTCACCGGATCGCAGGTCGGCGCCCATGTACAGCGGCTCGAGCGCCTTCAGGCTGCACGACTCCGCGCCGGCGCGAATGCTCTTGCGCACCAACGGGTACAGGTCGACCAGCACGCCGTTGCGCAGCAAGTCATCGACGTCGTCCTCGCCGACGCCGTACCGTCCGGCCAGCCGCAACAGCGCCGTCTTCTCGTACGGCGCGTAGTGGTAGATGTGCATGTTCGGATAGCGCCGACGGCGCTTGGCCACATAGGCCAGGAAGTCGGTCAGCGCCTTGCGCTCGTCCACCCGGTTGTGCGCCCACAGCGGGCGAAAGGACCCGCCCGCTTCCAGGACGCCGAACAGGTACTCCAGACCCCAGTCGCGCCCGTCGGCCGTCCACAGCGGGTCGCCCTCGAAGTCGAAGAACAGGTCACCGGGATCGGGTTCGGGCAGCAATGTCAGCGGCTGCGGGTCGGCGATCTCGTACTGCGGTGTGCCGGTGTCGCGTTGCAGGACCTGCAGTTTGGCCTGGGCGGTCAATTTGCCGACGGCGCTGGGCGCCAGGCCGGGCACCGGGCCGCAATGGCCGGCCAGCTCGGTGATGGTATTGAGTCCGGCGTCAATGAGCTTCTCGCGCTGGCTTATTCGCATTCCGGCCACCAGCAGCAGATCGTCGGCCGCGCGCAACTGCTCACTGCACAGCTCACAACGCAAGCACGCCCCCACCCGCTCGTCGTCCCAGCACACGGCGGCGCCGGCGGCGAGGTGATCGTCGAGCAGGCGCTGCACCAGCGCGCGTTGGGCCCGATAGACCGGGATCAGGTCGCACAGGCGATGGCGGGTGACGGTCCCGTCGCCGAGTTCCAGCTCGGCCTCGGGCGCCACCGCGACGCCCGAACGCGCCAGCGTGTCGGCGTAGGCCGCCAGCTGCAGCAACGCCGGCACCTTGGCGGAGCGGGCCAACTTGGTGTCCACCACCCGGTATTGCTCGCCGTCACGCACCAGGAAGTCGGCGAAACCGACGAAACGCCCATCGAACATGGCGGCCTGGTACACGACCGGAGCGCCGTTGGCGATGGCGCGCCGGGTGGCCTCGGCGGCGGCCGTCAGCCCCGCTTGTGTGTATGCCGGGCGGCCGATGACGGCGACCTGATCACCGAATTCGTCGCGCAGCCGGTCCAGCCGGCGTCGCTCATGGTCGTCACCCAGCGCGGCGGTTCGGCCCAGCAGTTCGTCGTCAACGCTGACCGCCGGACCCCGGCCGAGTTTTGCGTCGAAAGCCCGTAACAGGGCGTACTCGCAGCGCGCAGCGGCGGCCAGATCCGACGCGCTGTAGACGGTCCTTCCGTCGATGACGAACACAGCAGCCACTGTAGGTAAGGACACCGACATTTTTTTGGTCCGACGACGCCGACCGAGGCCCCAAACTCCCGCTCGAGATTGCAGTAACGCACTACTGAACTCGTCCCATCCGATGCGGGTGACGATTCGGATCGCGGACTCATCTCCGACGGGAGAGCGGATGGCCGGACGGGAGCACAGCAATGTCATACGTGATTGCGGTACCAGAGATGCTGGCGACGGCAGCGGAAGATGTGGCGGCCATCGGCTCGTCGCTCGGCGCGGCCAATTCGGCGGCTGCGGCCCCGACGATGGGTGTTCTGGCTGCCGGAGCCGACGAGGTTTCGGCGGCGCTTGCGGCGCTATTTTCCAGCCACGGCCAGCAGTTTCAGGCACTGAGCGCCCAGGCCGCGTCGTTTCACGCCCAGTTCGTCCAGACCCTGAATAGCGCGGGGGGCGCCTATGCGGCCGCCGAGGCGGCCAATGCTTCGCCGATGCAGGCGGTGCTGGCTGCGGTCAATGCGCCCAGCGCGGCGCTGACGGGGCGTCCGCTGGTGGGCAACGGCGCTAATGGGTTGCCGGGAACCGGGAATCCCGGTGGGGACGGCGGTTGGCTGTTCGGCAACGGCGGCAACGGTGGTTCGGGCGGTGCGAATGCCCCCGGCGGCAAGGGCGGGAATGCAGGACTTTTCGGCACCGGCGGCAATGGCGGTGCCGGCGGATTCGGGGGCGGCACCGGTGGCGCCGGCGGCAACGGCGGCCTGGTGTTCGGTGCCGGCGGCAGCGGCGGCAGCGGCGGAGCAACCCTCTTCCAGGGCGGGACCGGAGGAGCCGGGGGGAACGCCGGGCTGTTCGGCACCGGTGGCACCGGTGGCACCGGCGGACAGGGCAACGCCGCCGGGACCGGCGGAGTCGGTGGGCGCGGCGGCCTGCTCGGGCTCTTCGGCTCTGCCGGCACCGGCGGTGACGGCGGGCTCAATGGTGGGACCGGCGGCGCCGGCGGGGCTGGCGGGCTGTTCAGCGCTGGTGGCGCCGGCGGCAAGGGCGGCTCCGGCATCGTCTCGAGCATGGCCGGGGGGACCGGCGGCGTGGGCGGTGCGGGCGGCCTCTTCGCCGGCGCCGGCGGTGTCGGCGGGGCCGGCGGCGCGGGCTTCGACGGTGGTGGCGGTGGTACCGGCGGGGCCGGCGGCAACGCAGGCATATTGTCGGGCGGCGTCGGCGGCACCGGCGGCACCGGCGGCATCGGCGTGAACGCTACCGGCGGCACCGGGGGCCAGGGCGGGAGCGGCGGACTGTACGGTACCGGCGGCGCCGGCGGCAGCGGTGGGACTGGCAGCGGTGCCGGGGCGGCCGGGGGGACCGGCGGGATGGGCGGCGCGGGCGGCATCTTCGCCGGCTCTGCCGGTAGCGGTGGTGCCGGCGGCGCGGGCGGCGACGGTGCCGCCGGGAGTACCGGCGGGGCCGGCGGCAACGCAGGCATCTTCTCCGGCGGCTCCGGCGGCTCCGGCGGCTCCGGCGGTCTCGGATTGCACGCGACTGGCGGGCTCGGGGGCCAGGGCGGAGGCGGCGGGCTGTTCGGTTACGGCGGTGCCGGTGGCACCGGCGGGGCGGGCAACGGTGCCGGGATCGACGGCGGCGCCGGCGGGGCCGGCGGCAACGGCGGCGTGCTGCTCGGCGCAGGCGGGGCCGGTGGCGAAGGCGGGGATGGAACCGTGGTGGGCGGAGCCGGTGGGATGGGCGGCAATGGCGGTTTTCTGTTCGGCGCCGGGGGCAGCGGCGGCATCGGCGCGTTCGGCGCTGTCGGCGACGGTGGGGCCGGCGGCGCCGGAGGCAAGGCCGGCCTGATCGGCAGCGGCGGCAACGGCGGCGCCGGCGGGGAAAGCGTGAGTCCGGCCACCACCGGTGGCAAGGGCGGGAAGGGCGGCGACGCGACGCTGATCGGCAACGGCGGCAATGGCGGCAATGGCGGAGTTGGCCCGACGCTCGGCCCGGGCGGTGCCGGCGGCAACGCCGGCCTGATCGGCGTCGACGGAATAGCTGGGTCGCCCTAGCCGCGCACCCAGCAGGTATGCCTCAGCCGCGGGCGTTGGCGATGAGCTCCACTCCGTTGCCGTTCCACCGGAATTTGACCTCGCTCTTCAAGCCGAGGCCGTTGGCATACGTCAGCGCGACCGTGTCGCCGGTGCTCTGCGTGCCGTCAATCCCGTTGAACCCGTAGGTGTCCGGCACTCCTTGCGGGATGTACTTGCCGAGATGGAACATCACCGCACGGGTGGTGGGATTGTCCCCGTTGGTGTTGGCCTTGATCACCACCGCCGACAGCTGAGCGCACTCGTTGTAGTTGCCGGCCAGCGGCTCGGGGTTCCAGGCTTGCTGGCTACGCGGATCGCGGGGCAACTCCGAGACCACCTTGGCGATCGTGGGCGAGCTCAGGTTCACCGCACACGGGTCCGCCGGCGCACTGCTGGTCGGGGGAGCGGCCGCGCCGGACGTCGGGCCCGGCGTTGCGGCGACCGAAGCGCTCGGCGCAGTGGTTTTGGCTTGTGGCGTCTTGGCGACCGTGGAGTCTCCCGAGCCGCAGCCCGTCAACGTCATTGCCAGAAGTAGACCCGTCGGCAGCCCTGCGCGGCGTAGCGACCACACACCGCGCACGGTACCGCGATCAGGCCCGCGGGTGCGGCAGGCACGCCCGCCTCCGCCGTCGCGAGCGTGCGCAAATGTACGCGTGATGCGGCGTGTCACTGTACATCTGCGCACGCTCGCCGGGGTGCCCCAGCCCGTCGCGTGTCCAGCACCACTAAGCTTCCAGGTCAAATGGACCTTCCCGACACCTTCGCCGACCTGCAGATTCATCCCAAAGTCCTGCGGGCGATCGCCGACGTCGGCTACGAGTCACCCACGGCCATCCAGGCGGCGACGATTCCGGCGCTGATGGCCGGCTCCGACGTAGTCGGACTGGCGCAGACCGGCACCGGAAAGACGGCGGCCTTCGCGATCCCGATCCTGTCCAAGATCGACGCCACCAGCAAGGCAACCCAGGCGCTGGTGCTGGCCCCGACGCGTGAGCTGGCTCTGCAGGTGGCCGAGGCCTTCAGTCGCTACGGGGCCCAGCTGCCGCAGATCAACGTGCTGCCGATCTACGGCGGGTCGTCCTACGCGGTGCAACTGGCCGGTCTCAAGCGCGGTGCGCAGGTGGTGGTCGGCACCCCCGGCCGCATCATCGACCACCTCGAACGCGGCACCCTGGACCTGTCGCGAGTGGACTACCTGGTGCTCGACGAGGCCGACGAGATGCTCGCGATGGGCTTCTCCGAAGACGTCGAGCGCATCCTGGCCGACACCCCGGAATACAAACAGGTAGCCCTGTTTTCGGCGACCATGCCACCGGCGATCCGCAAGATCACCAGCAAATATCTGCACGACCCGTTCGAAATCACCTCCAAAGCGAAAACCGCTACGGCGGAGAACATTTCGCAGCGCTACACGCAGGTTGCCGGGCCCCGCAAGATGGACGCCCTGACCCGGGTCCTCGAAGTCGAGCCGTTCGAGGCGATGATCGTGTTCGTGCGCACCAAGCAAGCGACCGAAGAGGTCGCCGAAAAGCTGCGTGCCCGAGGGTTTTCCGCCGCTGCCATCAACGGAGACATCCCGCAGGCCCAGCGGGAACGGACCATAACCGCGCTACGGGACGGCAGTATCGACATCCTGGTCGCGACCGACGTGGCGGCCCGGGGCCTGGACGTGGAACGCATCTCGCACGTGCTCAACTACGACATCCCGCACGACACCGAGTCCTACGTGCACCGGATCGGACGCACCGGCCGGGCCGGGCGGTCGGGAACCGCGCTGCTGTTCGTCTCGCCGCGGGAACGTCACTTGCTCAAAGCCATTGAAAAGGCCACGCGGCAAACGCTTACCGAGGCCGAACTGCCCACCGTCGAGGACGTCAACGCGCAACGGGTGGCGAAGTTCGCCGATTCCATCACCGACGCGCTCGGCGCCCCTGGGATCGAGTTGTTCCGCAGGCTGGTCGAGGACTACGAACGCGATCACGACATCCCCATGGCCGACATCGCCGCGGCGCTGGCGCTGCAGTCGCGTGACGGGGGTGAGTTCCTGATGGCCCCCGACCCGCCGCCCGAGCGGCGAGAACGCCGTGAGCGTCCGGATCGTCCCGAAAAACCAAGGCAAGTAAGAGATTTCGCCACTTATCGGATCTCTGTAGGTAAGCGACACAAGATCGGGCCGGGCGCGATCGTCGGCGCCATCGCCAACGAGGGAGGTTTGCACCGCAGCGATTTCGGCCACATCGCGATCGGCCCGGATTTCTCCCTGGTCGAGCTGCCGCCCAAGCTGCCCCGCGCCACGCTGAAAAGGCTTGAAAACACCCGTATCTCCGGCGTATTGATCGACCTTCGTCCGGAGCGGTCGTCCAACCGCGGATCCGACAAGGGCCGCGGTCGGGCCGACGGCAAACCGCGCAGACAACGGACCGACTGACATAGTTCGCCATGGGCATTCGGGTGGCCAGCTCGCCGAGACTGCGGTGAGGGTGTGGTTTGGGGCGCTCAATCGCGATCTGTGTGCAGTCTCGGCGCCCCCAGTGCAGTCTCGGCGCTCCCGGCGGAGGCGGGGCGTGCCTCGCGTGGGCATTCGGGCGACGAGCTCACCGAGACTGCAATGAGGGCGTGGGTTTGTCGCCCAGGCCGCCGCCAACGCCGCGGCGGCAACCCAAAATGCGGGCCAGCGGGCGTCAGATACGCCGACTGCACCGCGACCCCACTAAACTCCGGGACGATGACCCTCCTGGAGCATGCCGGCGTCGGCAATCCACGCCCGAAACACCTCGGATGACCCTGTCTGAGGAGCAGGACGCCCAGGGGGGGCTCGAGCAGACTTCACACGTCGATCGGGTCGCGTCGTTGACCGGTATCCGCGCGGTCGCTGCCCTGCTGGTCGTCGGCACCCACGCGGCCTACACCACCGGCAAGTACGTCCAGGGCTACTGGGGCCTGGTCAGTGCCCGGTTGGAGATCGGCGTTCCGATCTTCTTCGTGTTGTCCGGCTTCCTGCTGTTCCGCCCATGGGTGAAATCGGCCGCCACCGGCTCCCCGCCGCCGTCGCTGAGTCGCTATGCGTGGCACCGGGTTCGGCGCATCATGCCCGCCTACGTCATCACCGTGCTGTTCGCCTACGTGCTGTACCACTACCACGAAGCGGGACCCAACCCCGGGCACAGCTGGCTGGGACTGTTCCGCAACCTCACGCTGACGCAGATCTACACCGACGGATACCTGGGCAAGTACCTGCATCAAGGCCTGACCCAGATGTGGAGCCTGGCCGTGGAGGGCGCCTTCTACGTGTTGCTCCCGCTGCTGGCCTACCTGCTGCTGGTGGTGCTCTGTCAACGCCGCTGGCAGCCCAAATTGGTGGCGGGTGCGCTGCTGGCGCTGTCGCTGATCAGCCCGGGCTGGCTGATCCTGGTGCACGCCGATCACTTCTTCCCCGACGGCGCCCGGCTGTGGCTGCCCACCTATCTGGCGTGGTTCCTCGGCGGCATGCTGCTGACCGTGCTGCAGGCGATGGGGGTGCGGTGCTACGCATTCGTGGCGATACCGCTGGCGGTCATCTGCTATTTCATCGTCTCCACCCCGATCGCCGGTGCGCCGACGACCTCGCCGGCGTCGCTGAACGAGGCGCTGTTCAAGACTGTCTTCTACGCCGTGATCGCGGCCTTGGCGGTGGCGCCGCTGGCACTGGGCGACCAGGGCTGGTACTCGCGGCTGCTGGCCAGCCGGCCGATGGTGTGGCTGGGTGAAATCTCCTACGAGATCTTCCTGATCCATTTGGTGACCATGGAGTTCGCCATGGACTACATCGTTCGGGCGCACGTCTACACCGGCTCGATGCTGTATCTGTTCGTCGCGACGCTGGCGGTGACGATCCCGTTCGCCTGGCTGCTGCACCGCTTCACCCGGGTGCGGGACTGAGCCAGCGCGGCTGCACGCGGGCCCGTCACTTGGATAGGTTATCCTGCCCTAAGTTGGCGACCGTTTGCGATGGAGGGTGTCAGGACATATGACCGAACTTAAGCCGTCGCGGGGTTGGCAGGGCGCGGTGCTCAAGCTGATGCGGGCCGGGGACTACGAACTCACCGTGATCGGGCGTCGCGAGATCAGCCCGAATTACCTGAGGCTGAGCTTCGACGCCGGCGGCATGCTGGCCGAGCACTCCGTGCACCCGACGATGTGGATCCGGATCTGGTTCGCCCACGGACACCAGCGCGGTTACACGCTGGTCGACCCGGATCCCGAGGCCGACACCTTCGACATCGAGTTCGCCCTGCACGAAGGCTGCGCGTCGGACTGGGCGAAGACCGCACAACCCGGCGACACCGTCGAGGCGACCGTGCTGGGCAGCAAGTTCGCCATCCCCGACCCGGCCCCCGACGGCTACGTCATCGTCGGCGACACCGCGTCGCTGCCGGCGATCAACTCGCTGCTCGAGGCGATCGGCGACGCCCCGGCCCGTGTCTTCCTGGAGGCGTGCTGCGACGACGACAGGTGCCTCCCGGTGGCGCGGCCCGATGTCGTGACCTGGGTGGACCACGAAGACGGCTCCGACTCGCTGCTCGAGGCGGTGCGCTCGGCGGCGTTCGACGCGGCCGACCACTTCGGCTGGGTCGCCTGCAACACGCGCACCACCCGGTCGGTCGCCAAGGTGCTGCGTGAGGACTTCGGCATCCCGAAGAAATCCATTAAGGCGCAAGCCTATTGGGTCGCCTGAGCAGTCATTTAACCGGCAGCTTCAGCACCCGGCCCCCGGTTCCCACGTCGGTCACGTAGACGTTGCCGGAGCCGTCCACTGCCACACCGTGCGGATTCTTCACGGTGAATGGCAGCACTACCTGGGTGGTGGACCCTGCGGCGAGCTTCAAAACCCTGTTGTTCTCCGAGTCGACGACATAGACGGCGCCGGCGCTGTCGACCGCCACACCGTGCGGGTTGTTGAGACCGGTGAACGGCAGCACGCGTTGGTCGGAGGACCCCTGGGGCAGCTCGACCACCCGATTGTTCTGGTTGTCGACGACATAGACGTTGCCGGCCCCGTCGACCGCCACCCGCTCGGGGTTGCTGAGCCCGGTGAACGGCAGCACGGTCGAGGCGAACGAGCCCGCCGCCAGCTTGAACACCCGATTGGCCATGGAATCGCTGACGTACACGTTGCCCGCGGCATCAACAGCCAGCCCGACCCATACCACCGCGGAGTCAACGTTCGCGCTGAAGCCGGTGAAGGGCAGCTCGGTCGCGGCCGCTGCCCCCGCCGCCAGCTTGAGCACCCTCCCTGCGTTGGATCCGTTGATGCCGGCGGCGTAGACGGCACCGCTGCCGTCCACCGCCACACCGTGCCAAATGAACGTGCCCGGGAACGGCAGGACGGTCTGGGTTGACGAGCCCGCCGCCAGCTTCAACACCGTTTGGTCGGCGACGTAGAGGTTGCCGCTGCTGTCCACCGCCACAGCCTCGGGAGTGTGCACGTTGGTGAACGGCAGCACCACCTGAGCGCCATAGGACCGTTCCGATGACGTCGGGGACGACGGGGATGTCGGCGATGACCCGGACGACCCATGATCAGCACCGCCGCAGGCCGACGCGACCACCGCGACAACCGCAACCACGCTTCCGACGGCGGCACTTATTGAGCGTCGACTGCCCCCGACCATCTATTCCTCCCGACAGGTGGAAAACTTGCCCGAAGCCTAAAACCCTAGAGGCTGCAAGGCCGCGGCGCGGGTGAAACGCCGCACGGCCGGGTCGCCGGCAACACCCTTAAGGCGCAAGCCTATTCGGTCGCCCGTGCCGTCACGGCGCTTTGACTGGCTGCGGTTCGGGCGCCGGAGCTTCCATCCTGACCCGCTCTGCGGCGCGCTCCTCGGCGGCTGGTGCCTGCGGTGGTGCCTGGACCGCCGCTGACGGAGCCGCGGCCGCCGAGCCCGACGACTTGATCGGGACTGCGGCCGGCGGTCGCACCGCCTCCTCCGGTTCGGCCGCCACAGCCGGCTCGGGTACCGCGATGGCCGGCGCGGGTGCCGCCGGCGCGGGTGCGGAAGCGGTCCCACCGGACGCTCCGGCCGCGGCCGACGAGTACATCATTGTCTGCATGGCTACCGAGCCCGCCATGGATGCCAGACCCGACAAGGGTGGCCCGCCCGGGGTAGTTGGGGCATGCGCAACAGGCACGGATGCCGCTGGCGCCGCAGCCGCGGCGGGTTGCGCCACATCCTGAACGGGCGCTCCGGCGCCCGCAGCTGACATCGGGGCCAGCAGGCTGGCCGACCCCACCGCGGCCACCGCCGCGCCCGACGCCACCGCGCCCGGTGAGGCCATCGCGCCCGGGCTTGGCGACTGTGCCCCCGTCGGCGCGGCGGTCGTCGGCGTTGCCCCGGACGACGCCGCACCCCCGGATGACGCCGCACCCCGGGATGACATTGCGGCGCCCGCCAGTGCGGGCAGGCTCTGCATCAGCTGCGACAGGGGTGCCAGTTGCGACCAGGCCGCCGAGGCGCCGGCGTGATAGCCGGTCATCGCGCCCACGTCCTGGGCCCACATCTCGGCGTACTCCATCTCTTTCTGCGCGATCGCAGGAAAGTTCAGCCCGAAGAAATTCGCGTTTGCCAGCGCGTTGGTGACAGCACGATTGATGGATACCGCCATCGGGGGCACGGTGGCCCCCAACGCCGCCTCGAAAGCGGTGACCACGGCCATCGCCTGGCTGGCGGCCGCTTCGGACTGGGTCGCCGCCGCGGTCAGCCAGGCGGCATACGGCGCGGCCGCCTGCGCCATCGCCTGTGCCGCCGCGCCCTGCCACGCCTGACTCGCCAGGCCAGAGGTCACCGACGAGAAGGAGGACGCGGCCGTCCGCAATTCATTGGCCAACCCGTTCCAGGCCGCCGCGGCATCGAGCATCGGTCCCGATCCAGCGCCCATGCGCATGAGTGCCGAAATGATTTCCGGAGGTTGCATCGGGAAACTCATTGCCGATCCTTCCGTCGGGAGCGTGAACTCAGGCGCTCAGGTGCCAGATGGCGCCGCAACGGACCGTCGTGCCAGCCCCAGCCGAGACCGCCCGCATCGATTCCCAGGTGTGGTCATGTCGAGTATCACCTCGTTGAGCCCTAACATATCGTTCCCCGACCCACTGAGGTTAGCAAATCCCGCGAAAATGACGCGATCACAACCAATCGGCGCCTTCAGCTGGCTTGGATGTCGGGTAGCCCGGCCAGAATTGGCTTCAACGTACTATTGACAGCGGCCTCGATGGGTCCTAACGGCGATCGGCGTCATGATCGGGACGACGAATTCGTCGATCATCGCGCGCTCGTCGGCTTCGTCCTGGCCGGGGAACATCAGCAGCGAGATGATCACCCGCACCGCCCAGCGGGCCCGTCGTTCGACGACGGCAGGATCGTCAGGACCCAGCGAGTTCAAGAACCCCGCGGCAAGCGCGGTGATCACCTCGGACTGTCCGGCCAGCTCGCCGCCGATCGGCAAACGGGTCGAGCCGAACCAGGCCGCCAGGGCGGGGCTCTCGCGAACCATCCGCAAGGTGGCGGTGACGCTGGCGATCAGCCGTTCGTGCGGGTCCTCGATGCTGTCGATCTGCTGCATGATCCGGCGACCGAGCCGGTGCGTCTCGCGGTGCACGTAGGCGGTGCGCAGTGCCTCCCGGCTTTCGAAGTACCGATACAGCGTGGCCCGGGAACAGCCTGCGGCCCTGGCGATTTCGTTCATTCCGACGGAAGTGGGATCCTGCTCGGTGAACAGCTGCTCGGCGGCGTCGAGGATCCGGTCTGCGGCTACCTCGGTGCGGCGTTCGGCCAGCCAGTCTCCGCTTGCCATCAAGACTTCACTCGCAACGGCACCGACAACGGGCGCCGAACATAGCTGCCGCCAGACCACACGATGCCCGGCACGTCGATCGCGAAGTCCGGGCACCGCGTCAGCAGTTCGCTCAGTGCGACCCGGGATTGCATCCGGGCCGCGGCCGCGCCCAGGCAATGGTGGGCGCCGTGGCTGAAGGTCAGGATGTTGCGCGGGCACCGGGTCACGTCGAGTTCGCCTGCGTCGGGCCCGTATTGGCGTTCGTCGCGGTTGGCCGACCCGTACAGCAGCAGCACCCGGCGGCCGGCGGGGATGGTGGTGTCTTCGATCGTCACGTCACGGGTGACCGTGCGGGCCAGGTTCTGCGCCGGCGAGGTCAGCCGCAGCAGTTCGTCTACCGCTTCGGGAATGCGTTCCGGGTTTTCCGCCAGCAGCCTGCGTTGGTCGGGCCGCTCGTGCAGCAACGGCATCGAGCCGCCCAGCATGCCGGTGACGGTGTCGTTGCCGCCGGTGACCATGGTGAACGTGAAACCCAGGATCGACAGGATGCCGGCGATATCGCCGTCCGCACCGACCCCGGCAGCGACCAGGTGCGAAATCGTGTCGTCCTCGGGTTCGGACCGACGCCGTTCGATCAGCGCGGTGAAGTAGGCCATCATCGTCCCGACCGCGTCGCCGACTGTTTCCAGCGCACTGGCGATGCCGCCGTCTGCCGTGTTGGCCGCGACGATGGCCTGGGTCCAGCCGTCGAATTGGGCCCAATCCTCTTCGGGCACACCGAGATAGTGCGCAACCACCATCGACGGCAGCGGTTTGAACAGCTCGGTGACGATGTCGCCCCCGCCGTTGGCACGCAGCTTCTCGATGCGCTCGACGACGAACTCGCGGACCTTGGGCTCCACCGCCTCGACCTGGCGTGGGGTGAAGCCGCGCGACACCAGCTTGCGGAACTCGGTGTGCACCGGCGGATCCTGCATCACCATCGGCGGGTTGTCCCGCAGCCCGATCATGTCCAGATCGCCGTAGTTGACCGTCAGACCCTGGGCCGACGAGAACGTCTGGTGGTCGCGGGCCGCCGACCATACATCGGCGTGCCGGGACAGCACGTAGTAGTCGTCGTGGGGGTGTTTCGCGGGGACGACGTGGTGGACCGGGTCGTGGTCGCGCAGCGCGCGGTACATCGGCCAGGGATTCGCCCAGGTTTCGGCTGTGGCGAGCTGGAACTTGACCGGAGTGTCGTGAGACAAAGTTACCGACATGTCTTATTCATACGACAGGCATCGCATGGTGTCAACGGTCGCGGCGTCGACCGATACCTACGATCCGTAGATCCCGTTGTCCGGCGGCGAGTCCGCGAAGCCGGCAGTTGACGCTCTGAAGCGCCGTCGGACGAGCAGCGCAACTCCCACGACCGCCCCCACCCCTGAGGCGAACCCGACTCCGATGTAGTACAGCGGAAGCACCGAACCGTCCTTGATGGCAAAGGTGCCGCCCCCTTCGTGGGTGTAGTGGAGATGGACGTCGACGTCGTGACCGACGTCTCCGGAATTCGCGTACCGAATCTCGGTATTCGACCGATCCGGGTCGTTGACTCGGATTTCGATCGTCTGTCCCGGGTGTGACGGGTCGTCGATCGTGGCTGGTCTGGTGTCCGGCGGTACGCCCCAACACCTTTGGGTCTTGCCGCCGGAGCACCCACTGACCGTCATCCGACCGGGAACGCCGGAATGCTGCAGCTTCCATCCGACCGCCCCCAGGTAGGCCATCACAAGCGAGAGAAATGACAACGCCACGACGATGAGCCAGCCAGGGGCGCCACCACATCGTCGCCGCATCACCGGGCCGCCCCGCGTCAGATCCCGGAGCCGGGGTTCAGAATGCCCAGCGGATCCAGCGCCTGCTTGATCCGGTGGTTGAGGTCCATCACGTCGGGCCCGAGATAACCGGCCAGCCACGGCCGCTTCAATCGCCCGACGCCGTGTTCACCGGTGATCGTCCCGCCCAGACCGACGGCGAGGTCCATGATTTCGCCGAACGCGAGATGGGCGCGCTCGGCCATGTCGGCATCGGCGGGGTCGTAGACGATCAGCGGATGGGTGTTGCCGTCGCCGGCGTGCGCGATCACCGAGATCATCAGGTCGCGCTCGGCGGCAATCTCGGCAATCCCCGTCACCAGCCGGCCCAGCGCCGGCAGCGGCACCCCGACGTCTTCCAGCAGCAGTGATCCCTTGCTTTCCACCGCGGGGATGCAGAACCGCCGGGCCGCCACGAATGCCTCGCCCTCGTCCGGGTCGTCGGTCGAAAACACTTCTGTCGCACCGTTTTCCGCGAATATCGCGGCCATCAGCTCGGCGTCGGCGGCCCCCGCACCTCCCCTTTCATCGGAGCCGGCCACCAGCATGGCGGCCGCAGAGCGGTCCAGGTCCATCCGCAGCGTGTCCTCGACGGCGTTGATCGCCACCGAATCCATGAACTCGAGCATGGCGGGGCGCAGGCGCGCGGCCACCCCCAGCACCGCGTCGACCGCCGCCTTGACCGACGCGAAGCTGGCCACCACGACGCTCGAGGCGTTCTGCGCCGGCAGTAGTCGCAGTGTCACCTCGGTGATGACGCCCAGCGTGCCCTCGCTTCCCACGAACAGCTTGGTAAGTGACAATCCTGCAACATCTTTCAGCCTCGGGCCGCCCAACCGCACCGCGGTGCCGTCGGCCAGCACCACCTGCATGCCCAGCACGTAGTCGGTGGTGACGCCGTATTTCACGCAGCACAGGCCGCCGGCGTTGGTGGCGATGTTTCCGCCGATGCTGCAGATCTCGAACGACGACGGGTCGGGCGGATACCACAGGCCGTGCTCCGCCGCGGCCTTCTTCACCTCCGCGTTGAACAGCCCGGGCTGGCACACCGCGGTGCGGGTCACCGGGTCGACGGTGATCTCGCGCATCTTTTCCGTCGACAGCACGATCCCGTCGTCCAGCGCGGTGGCCCCGCCGGACAGCCCGCTGCCGGCTCCCCGGGTGACCACCGGCACCCGGTTCGCCGAAGCCCAGCGCAGGACCGTCTGTACCTCTTCGGTACGCCGCGGCCGGACCACCGCCAGCGGCTTGCCGGCCGAGGGGTCCAGCGCGCGGTCTTGCCGGTAGCCCTCGGTCACGGTGGGGTCGGTGACCACCATCCCGTCGGGCAGCTCAGCGACCAGGCTGTCGAGTGCACTCACGGACCGAGTTTACGGCTCGGGAGTGACGGCGAACTCCGGCGTACGATCCAGTTCGCGCAGCGACGGCAGCCGGATGCAGACCAGTCCGGTCATCAGGATCGGCAGCGCCAACGCAAAAAACGTCACGTGCAGTCCGGCCGCGTCGGTCAGCGGCCCGGCCAGCAGCAACCCCAGCGGTCCGGCGGCAAACGCCAGCGATGTCATCACCCCGGTGACCCGGCCACGCAGCTGGTGCGGCGCCCGGGTCTGCACGACGTATGCGTAGATCGGCTGGATCGGCCCGTAGACCAGGCCGACCACCGCACACATCACCAGGATGACCGGCAATGGCGGCAACAGTGCGATGACCATCGTCGCCGCGCCGAAGGTCAGCACCGCGGTCAGCATGATCACCCGCCGGCTCCCGTACTTGGACAGCGCCGCGTAACCCAGCGCCCCCACCAGGCCGCCGATGGACAGCGCCATCAACGAATAGCCCAGCTGCTTGGGCTGGTTGTGGTCGGTGAAGTACTTCGGGAACAGCACGCTCTCCATCGGCAGGTACAGCGCGGTGACGACCAGGTCGATCATGGCGAGCGTGCGCAGCACCCGCAGGCTCCAGACGAACCGCAGCCCCTCGGAGATTCCGGACTTCAGCCCTTCGGGCCGGGTCGCGTGATGCGGCTTGCCGGCGCCCTCCAGTCGTAAGACCGCCATCGCGAGCAGCGACAGCCCGAACGCGCCCGCGGTGATCCACATGGTGGTGATGCCGCCGACTTCGGCGATCATCAGACCGCCCAGACCCGGGCCCACCACGAACGCCAGGTTCAGGATCGCCTCGTAGCTGCTGTTGGTGCGGTCCAGCGACCAGCCGGCGCGGGCGGCGGCCTCGGGCAGCATCGACTGGCGTGCCGTCATCCCGGCCGGATCGAACGTGGCCGACAACGCGCCCAGAATCGCCAGTGCCACAACGTTGACCGCACCCGCGCCGAGCGTCCACGCCACCAGCGGAACCCCGGCCACCGCCGCGCCGGACAGCGCGTCGGCGACCATGGACACCCGGCGACGCCCGAAGTAGTCGACCGCGGTCCCGGCGATCAGCGTCGAGAACAGCAACGGCACCGTGATCGCGCCGGCCACGATCGACGCCTGGCCCGCGCTGCCCTGGCGCTGCAACACCAGCCACGGGAACGCGACCAGCGAGATGCCGTCACCCGCCGACGCCATCAACGTGCCGAACAGAATGAGGAGTGCTGGAATGCGGCTGCGATTTCTCATGGGATATCGCGGCTGAATTTAACTCGAAACCGGCGTCGGGAACCACCGAATTACCGGGTATTTCACGGCCGGTCGGCCAGTCCATGCAGGATGTTGGTGTGCTTCTCCATCCGAACACCGGGCAGGCGTTCGGTTCTCCGGTGGCTCCCGGCACCGGTTGGCCCGGCGATGCGGCCACGCCACAAACCCCGGTGGCCACCGACGCCGTCCAAGTCGTGACGCTGGCGGACGCGGCAAACTCGATACCCGAACTCGACGCGGCGAGCAGCGTGTGCCGGGCCTGCCCGCGGCTGGTCACCTGGCGCGAAGAGGTCGCCGTCGGCAAACGACGGGCCTTCGCCGACCAGCCCTATTGGGGACGTCCGGTGCCGGGCTGGGGATCGGAGCGGCCGCGGTTGCTGATCGTCGGGCTGGCGCCCGCCGCGCACGGCGCCAACCGGACCGGACGCATGTTCACCGGCGACCGCTCCGGCGACCAGCTTTACGCGGCGCTGCACCGGGCCGGTCTGGTGAACCAGCCGACCAGCGTCGACGCCGCAGACGGTCTGCGGGCCAGCCAGGTTCGCATCGTCGCGCCGGTGCGCTGCGCGCCCCCGGGCAACGCCCCGACGCCGGCCGAGCGGCTGACGTGCGCACCCTGGCTGGATTCAGAGTGGCGGCTGGTGTCGGCGCAAGTGCGGGTGATCGTGGCGCTGGGAGGTTTCGCCTGGCAGGTCGCGCTTCAGCTGCCGGGCGGTGCCCGCGCGACGCCCAAACCGCGCTTCGGTCACGGCGCCGTCGCCGAACTGTCGTCCGGCTTGCGCTTGCTCGGTTGCTACCACCCGAGTCAGCAGAACATGTTCACCGGTAGGTTGACTCCGGCGATGCTCGACGACATTTTCGGCGTCGCCAAAAAGATGGCAGGGATGGTTAGTGACTGAAGTTCTGGTTTCCGGCGCCAGTATCGCCGGGATGACCGCTGCATATTGGCTCACCCAGTACGGCTATTCGGTGACCGTTGTGGAGCGCTGCCCCGGGCTGCGGCGCGGCGGTCAGGCGATCGACGTGCGCGGTCCGGCGCTGACGGTGCTGGAACGCATGTTTTTGCGCGCCGCCGCCGACCATCTCAGGACGCGGATACGCGGCGCATCCGTCGTCGACCGCGACGGTAACGAGCTGTCCCAAGACACCGAATCGACGCCCAGCGGCGGCCTCATCGCCAGCCCCGACATCGAGCTGCTGCGCGACGACCTCATCGAATTGCTGTACGACGCAACTAAACTCAACGTCGAATACCTATTCGACGACACCATCGCCGCGCTGCAGGACGACGCCTTGGTCGATCCCAAGGTGGCGGTCACCTTCGAGCGGGCCGGCGCCCGCAACTTCGACCTGGTCATCGGGGCCGACGGGTTGCACTCCAACGTGCGCAGGCTGGTGTTCGGCGACGAGGAGCGATACATCGACAGGCTGGGCACCTTCGCCGCGATTTTCACGGTGCCCAACTTCCTGGATCTCGACTACTGGCAGACCTGGCACTACGGCGACTCCACCATGGCCGGTATCTACAGCGCGCGCGGCAACGCCGAGGCCCGGGCGATGCTGGGCTTCATGGAGCCCGACCTGCGGATCGACTACCGCGACACCGAGGCCCAGTTCGCCGAGCTGGAGCGGCGGATGGCCGACGACGGCTGGGTTCGCCCGCAGTTGCTGGAATACATGCGCTCGGCGGAGGATTTCTACTTCGACGAAATGTCGCAGATCAAGATGGACCACTGGTCGAAGGGCAGGGTGGCGCTGGTCGGCGATGCCGGATACTGCTGCTCGCCGCTGTCCGGCCAGGGGACCAGCGTCGCGCTGCTGGGCGCCTACTTCCTGGCGGGGGAGCTCAAGGCCGCCGGTGAGGACTACGAGAAGGGCTTTGCCAACTACCACGCCGAGTACGCCGACTACGTCAAGCGCAACCAATGGCTGGTCGTCGACAACATCCCGGGCGGGGCACCGATCCCGCAGGAGGTATTCGAACGGATCGTGAACTCGATCGAGCTCAAGGACTACTGAACGTCCGCTCGCCGTGTCGAGTGTGCCTCGCCAAACGGGTAACCCTTGCGAAAAACTGGCCTCAAAGTCAAGCGGTTGGTGCAACCAGTACACGCTCGGCGACCTTGTAGGACCGACGGCGAAGCTGTCTGGGGAACGTTCGCACCCCAAACAGCGTTGACGCGATCGTGCGTCTTTCCGTTCTTGATCTCGTCCCGGTGCGCACCGACCAGTCCACCACGGACGCGCTGGCGGCCACCGTCCAGCTCGCGCAGACCGCGGACCGGCTCGGTTTCACGCGCTACTGGCTCGCCGAACACCACAACATGCCGTCGGTCGGGGCAACCAGCCCGCCGGTGCTGATCGCCTACCTGGCCGCGCAGACCTCGCAGCTGCGGCTGGGATCGGGCGGCGTGATGCTGCCCAACCACGCGCCGCTGGCCGTCGCCGAGCAGTTCGCGCTGCTGGAAGCCGCCGCTCCGGGCCGCATCGACCTGGGCATCGGCCGGGCACCCGGATCCGACCCGGTGACTTCCTACGCCCTGCGCGGCAGCCGGGACGACGCGGACATCGAGAACTTCCCGGCCTATCTCGACGACGTCGCGGCGCTGATGAGCGCGCGCGGCGTGATCGTGCCCCTGCGCTCCGGCGACTATCGACTCAAAGCCACCCCCGCAGCGACCACCGAGCCGAAGCTGTGGCTGCTGGGCTCGTCGATGTACTCGGCGCATCTCGCCGCCGCCAAGGGTCTGCCCTACGTGTTCGCCCATCATTTCTCCGGCAAAGGAACCGAAGAGGCGCTCGAGGTGTACCGCTCCCGATTCCGGCCCAGCGACCTGGCCCCCGAACCCGTGACGTTCTTGACCGTCAACGCCGCGGTGGCCGAAACACGGGACGAGGCAACGGCATTGATACTGCCCAACCTGCAGACGATGGCGCGGCTGCGGACCGGGGAGCCGCTCGGGCCGGTGCCGCTCGTCGAAGAGGCCCGGGTCGCAAAACTGACCCCGCAGCAGCAGCACATCGTGGACAGCGGGCTCGAGCGGGCCGTCGTCGGCTCACCCGCGGAGGCCGCCGAGCAACTCAAAGCACTTGCCGAACGATTCGACGTCGACGAGGTGATGGTGCATCCGGTCGCGTCGGCGCACCGCGGCACCGATCCGGCTACCGCACCGGCCCGGGTCGCGACGCTGGAGCTTCTTTCGAAGGAGCTGTTCTAGCCGGCGCCTTGTCGTCGGCCTGACGCGGATCGGGTGTGTGGCTGGCCATCCAATGTTGCATGTCATGCGCGGGCAACGGCGGACTGTGCAGGAAGCCCTGCGTGATAGTGCAGCCGTAGCGCCGCACCGCGCTCAACGTCACCTCGTCTTCGACTCCCTCGGCGACCAGATCCGCTCCCAGGCTGCGTGCCAACGCGACCGTGGACCGCACGATGGCGACCGATCGCGGGTCGTGGGACAGACGCGCCACGAACACCCGGTCCAGTTTGAGCTCGTCGACCGAGACATCCTGCAGGCGGGCCAGTGACGACCATCCGGTGCCGTAGTCGTCCAGCGAGATGCGGACCCCGATGCGCTGCAGCGCGGCGACGGTATTACGTGACCGCACCGAGTCGACGAGGGTGCTTTCGGTGATCTCGATGATGAGCGCGTCGGCGGGCAGACCGTGGGTTCTGAGCAGCTGCTCGATTGTTCCCACCAGGTCGAGGTCGAGCAGATTCGTCGTCGAGAGATTCACCGCGACGGTCAGCGTGAGGCCCTGCTCGCGCCAGGACTGGATCTGTTCGAGGGCGAGGTTGACGGTGCGGTTGGCCACCTTGCGCATCAGCCCGGCGCGCTCGGCGGCGGGCAGGAATTCCTCGGGCAACAGCAGCCCGCGGCTGGGGTGGTGCCAGCGCAGCAGTGCCTCCACGCTGTGCACGCTGCCGTCGCTGGCGTTGATCTTGGGCTGGTAGTGACATGTCAGCTCGTCACCACCGTGTAGCGCGGTGCGCAATTCGTCGATGAGGTTGGGGTCGTTCTCGCGATACAGCTCAAAAGTCGGGTCGTACACGACGATCTTGCCGGTGGCGGACTTGGCGTGCGGAATGGCCGTCTCGGCGCGAGTCAGCAGCTCCTGCGGGTGGTCGCAATGGTCGGGATACAGCGCGATGGCGATGCGGGCATCGACTTGCACGGTCATCGGATCCAGCGCGATCGGTTCGCTCAGGGCCTCGAGCAGGCGGCCTGCCTGGGCGCGCGCGGCAATCAGGTCGGTCCTTTCGGCCAGCAGTATCGCGAATTCGTCATCACCGACCCGGGCGAGCAGATCCTCGCTACGCACATTGCCGGACAGACGACTCGCGATGCGGCACAACAGCTCGTCACGGAAGTGGTGACCGACCGAGTCGGTGATCTCTTGAAACTCACAGAGATCCAGCAACAGCAGTGCTCGGCGGGATGGCCCCCTGGCCACCAGCGAGGGGCCGGACCGCAGCGAGACGGTGGCCATCCCCGACACCTCGGTCAGGGCCGTCGCCAGTGAGCGCCGGTTGGGCAGTGCGGTCACCTCGTCGGTCATGGCGTGCTTGTGGCTTTCGGCCAAGATGCTGATGTCGCGGAAGGTCACCGCAAAGCGCGCGGCGACCGCGACCAGGCTCAACGCGGCGAGCGTCGTCGCAAGTCGTGAGTCGTTGACCAGCACGGCGACCGTCAGCGCCACAACCGTGCACGTCACCGGAGCCGCGTAAGAACCGAGCCCGCGTCTCGGCGAGGGTGCCACCGACGACCAAGGTGCCCAACTGGCCAGGGCTATCAGGAATGACGACGCGGGCCAGCAGGCATCGAGCAGGGTGCCGACGTGGTAGGAGTGGGACGCGGTTTCGAACAGATATGCCGTGTCGGTGATCGCGAACAGCATGAACCCGGCAACCAAAATGCCCCAGCGAGACTCGTGGCGCCAGCCCAGGATCGGCAGCATGCCCGCAGCCAAAGCCAACAGCACCAGATCGCCCCACGGGTAGACCAGGCCCACCAGCACGGTTGCCGGTGTGCGGGTCACTGCGGTGTGGATTGGTCCCGCCGCCAAAGCCACCGCTGCCGCGGCTATGGCCAACCCGCAGACCAGCGGATCGAGCCGGACCGAAACGGGCACCCGCTTCAGGCGGGTCCGCATGAGCAGCAGCAGTCCCGCGTACACAAGCGGATAGAAGATCAGGTAGAGCGGATCGGCGATCGACGGCGACTGACCAGGCGGCACCCATAGGGTGTAGACGACGTCGCCCATCGCCGAAAAGGCCATGCCGACCGCAATCAGGGTCCAGGCCATGCGATCGTGCGAGACCCGGTAGGCGCGAACGCCAATCAGCCCGGCGGCCAACAGATTCAGCGCCGGATACAGGTAGTCGGTGAAGAACACAGCATCACGGCCAGTCCCGACCACGAAGCTCGCCACGGTGTAGACCAGTACCCCGATCCCCAAGGTCGCCAAGGCGATCCGGATTCCCAACGGGGGCCACCGAATACCGTGGTGCGCGTCGTGCGGATGGTCCGGCGTCGAGGCTGCGACCTTCGTGAACAGCGCGCGCGGCGGCGCGGTGTCCTTGTCAAAGGTGCTCGTGGGCAACGATTTAACGGCCGACGCCGTCATCGACGGCAGTTCAGGCAGCGCATACGGCAACGGCAGATCGGGAACGAAACTGCGAATGCATTGGCCGCCTTCGCGTTTGGCGGCGTACATGGCCAGGTCGGCATGCCGGAGCAGCTCGTCGACGGTGCAGCCCGATGCGGAGGTGGCCACGGTGAATCCGATGCTCGGTCGGACCTCCAGCGGGACGCCGTCGATCACGATCGCCGCGCTGAACGACTCCAGCACGCGATGCGCCGCCGCCTGCGATTCTTCGACGGAACCTTCGATGAGCACCGCGAATTCGTCACCACCAAGGCGTGCGGCGGTGCCCGTTTCCCCCAGCGCGGTGGTGAGCCGCCCGGCGACCCGGACCAGCAGCTCGTCGCCGGCCGGATGCCCCAGGGCGTCGTTGACGGATTTGAAGTTGTCGAGATCCAGGCACAGCACCGCAATCGGTACGTCGTCGCCGCGCCGGTGGCCGACGGCTTGTTCCAGTCGATGCAGGAAGTGGGCCCGATTCGCCAGACCGGTCAGGCTGTCACGGAACGCTTCCTGGGCCACTTCGGACAACAGGCCCTGGTTCTCCACGAGCACGACGAGCTGTCGGACCAGCACCGCGCCGACCAGGATGCCGAGCGCGAGCAGCATCGGCCCGTGCTGCATGTGGCCCACCGCTGTGCCCAACCCGACCACGGCGGCCAGCAGCAGCGGCAGATACGGCAGCCACAACCGCGCGCGGGACATGATCTCGTCCGGCGATGCCACTGGCGGCGACTCCCTGACGCTGGACAGCGCCGACAGTGCCAACATCCCCAGTCCGGCTATTCGGGTCACGTCCACCACATCGCCGGCGTGATAGCTGCCGATTCCGGTCTGGAACACGATCAGGATGTCGGCAAGACCGATCGTCGTGATTCCGCCGGCTAGCAGGCCCAGGCTGCGCCGGCCGCCGGGACGGTCCCGCGACAGCACCAGGATCGCGATCGTCACGACGACGACGTCGGTGGAAATGTGTGCCAGGGTGGTGAGTCTCGAGCCGCTGTTCTCGCTGAACGATTTCGCGATAACGAATACCCACGAGACCACGAACAGCGAACTCGCCACGATGGCGCCGTCGAGTGCCGTTCGCCAGCGATGGCGCCGATTGTGACCGGGGATCAGCAGCAACGACGTGATCGCGCCAGCCGGGTACAGGAGCAGGACCATTTCGGCCGCCGCCGGGTGCGTGGCGTGATCGAGCGCGGGGCGCACGTCATAGACCGCCCAGATGACCTGCCCGACCGCCCAGCCCAGCAGGCCGATGGCCAACGCGAGCCATCCGACTCTGCGGCGCCCGACTGCGGCGCGAGCCGCCCGAGCAGCACACCCCGCCGTGAACCCGAGACTTAGCACCGACACGAAGTCGTCGACCGGCCGAATTGCATAGGGCCCCTGCCACGCCAACAGCGACGAAGCCGCGACCAGGGCCGCCGCCACGAAATATCCGCCGACGACGGCGCAGCTCACGCCCATCGTCAGCCCGGAGAACGGGCACGGCAATCCCGTCCAGCGTTTCATTCCTCGTTCCAGGCCCCACTCCGCTCGCACACACAACTATGCGGTGAGGCACCAGGGAGCTTCACCGCGCGCTTTTAGCAGGATAAACCGCGACGTCGACTAAGGCTTGACTAGTTGGTGCTGCCGTTACATCGGAGTCAACGCGAAGATCGGGATCGGTCGTGACGTGCGGGTTTGGTAACCCTTGTACCGGTTCCCGTTGTTCTTGTTCACGATCTCCCAGAGCCTTGAGTAGTCGGGATCGTCGGGCGTGATCTTCCGCGCGGTCACCGGGAATCGCTTGGGGCCGACATTGATGTCGGTTTCGGGGTGTTTGCGCAGGTTGTGATACCAGCCCGGGTATTTCTCGTCGCCGCCGTTGGACGCGACGATCAGGTACGAATCGCCGTCTTTGGCGTAGGTCAGCGTGTTCGTGCGCGGTTGACCGGTCTTAGCGCCGGTCGTGTGCAGCAGCAGACTGCGCGGCATCCCCGGTACCTGATGTCCGATCCGGCCGTCAGTCTTCTGGTAGACCATGTCGTGGAACCGCAGCATCGGGAATAGCACCAGTCGATTGATCAACGTCGCATTGCTCATGACCCCAGTCTTACTGGCTGGTGTCGATCCGTGCCAGTGCGTCCCGCAGGATCCGGGCGGTGGCCTCGCGGTCCGGGTCACGGCGCAGCACCATCCCCTTGGCCACCGCCAGCTTGTCGCCGTTGCGTCGGGGTAGCACGTGCAGGTGGATGTGGAAGACCGTCTGGAAGGCGGCCGGGCCGTCGTTGATCCCGACGTTGGTCGCGTCGGCCAATTCCGTGGCGCGCGCCGCGCGCGCGATCCGCTGTCCGACCGCCATCATGCCGGCCAGCGTCTCCGGCGGGGTGTCGGTGAGGTCGACGGTGTGGCGCTTCGGCATCACCAGGGTGTGGCCGCGGGTGAACGGGCGGATGTCGAGGACTGCCAGGTAATCGTCGTCTTCGTGGATCCGGATGGCCGGAGCTTCCCCGGCGACGATGGCACAGAACACGCAGGACATGACGCACCACAGTACTGGGCACGGGCGGGTGCGAGACCGGCCCGGGGAGCGCCTAGGCGAGCGGGATACGCTGCCGCAGTGGACGCTAGCGATCTCGCCTTCGCGGGCGCGGCCGCCCAAGCACGAATGCTGGCTGACGGCGAGCTGACCGCACCCGAACTGCTCGAGGTCTACTTGGCGCGGATTGCGCGTCTGGACAGCGAACTTCGCTCTTATCGCACGGTGCTTCTCGACAGTGCGCGCGACGAGGCATACGTGGCGCAGGACCGGCTGGACGCCGGTGAGCGGCTGCCGCTGCTCGGCGTGCCGATCGCGATCAAGGACGATGTCGACGTCGCCGGTGAGGTGACCACTTTCGGCGGCGGCGGCCACCGTCCGGCAGTGACTGCCGACGCGGACGTGGTGCGTCGGCTGCGTGCGGCCGGCGCGGTCATCATCGGCAAAACCAACGTGCCCGAGCTGATGATTTTTCCCTTCACCGAATCGCTGACGTTCGGAGCTACCCGAAACCCATGGAACCCGCGGCGCACTCCGGGCGGCAGCAGTGGCGGCAGCGCCGCCGCGGTGGCCGCCGGGCTGGCCCCGTTGGCACTGGGTTCCGATGGCGGCGGCTCGATTCGCATCCCGTCGAGCTGGTGCGGGCTGTTCGGGCTGAAGCCGCAGCGCGACCGGGTCTCGCTGGAGCCGCACGACGATGCGTGGTACGGACTGAGCGTCAACGGCCCGATCGCGCGGTCGGTGCTGGACGCGGCGTTGTTCCTCGATGCCACCAGCACGGTGCCCGGTCCCGAGGGCGAGTTCGTCGCCGCGGCGACGCGCGTTCCGGGCAAGCTGCGAATTGCCTTGAGCACCAAGGTCCCGACGCTGCCCGTGCGGGTTGGGGCCGAGGAGCTGGCGGCCGTCGAGGCGGCGGGCACGTTGCTTCGCGACCTGGGTCACGACGTGGTCGTCCGCGACCCCGAGTACCCACTGCAGTCGATGTACGCGCACTTTCTGCCCCGCTACCTGCGCGGTATCAGCGACGACGCCGACGCGCAGGCCCACCCGGAACGCCTCGAAGCGCGCACCCGCGCCATCGCCCGCCTGGGTTCGTTCTTCTCGGACCGGCGTATAGAGGCTGTCCGCGCCGCCGAGGAGCGGGTGAGCAGCCGGATCCAGTCGATCTTCAACGACGTCGACGTCGTCGTCACACCAGGCACCGCGAACGGCCCGTCGCGCATCGGCGCTTACCAGCATCGTGGCGCGGTGTCGACGCTGCTGCTGGTGGCGCAGCGGGTTCCGTACTTCCCGGTCTGGAATCTGACCGGCCAGCCCGCCGCGGTCGTGCCGTGGGACCTCGACGCCGAGGGCCTGCCGATCGCGATCCAGCTCGTCGGCCGCCCTTACGACGAGGCGACGCTGCTGTCGCTGTCCGCGCAGATCGAAGCCGCCCGGCCGTGGGCGCACCGCCGGCCGCCGGTCTCATGACTGGGCGATCACCCGCCAGGCGGCCAACTTCTCGCCGGGCTTGACGGCATGTGCCGGGCTGGTCGACGGCAGCCGCTGGTAGTCGAGCGCCGGCCGGTCTGCCAACCTGGCGAACAGCGTCGCCGCCTTGGCGCCGTTGAAATAGACCCGGGTGATGCCCGGGTATTGGGTGAACAGCTCGGCAAACTTGTTCACGGCCAAGCTCTTCGGGTCGATCGCGGAGTCCGCGCTGCCGGCGCGGCGGCACTGGCGCAGCACATCCCACAGCGCGATCCGGTGGGATTGCAGTGCCGCCAACCGCTCGTCGTAGGGCGCCGTCGCGGCGAAGCCGAATAGCTGACCGGTGATGTGCCAGAACGCATTTCGGGGATTCGCGTAATACTGTCCTGCCGCCAGCGACAGCGCGCTGGGAAAGGAACCCAGGATCAGCACCCGGGCGCGGTCGTCGATCACCGGCGGGAATCCCTGCAGCATTGGAGCGGGCATAGCCTCTCGTTATACGTTGACCTCGTGGCCGATCAAGTGGACGAGGATCTGCTCGCCGGACTCGAGGGACCCGCGCGCGCTGAGCGGGCCGAGCTCTTGGCGTGGCTGTTCGAGCAGGGGATCACTGCCGATGAGGTCCGTACCGCCAACCCGCCGCTGCTACTGGCCACCCGGCATCTCATCGGCGACGACGGCACCTATGTGTCCACCCGCGAGATCAGCGAGTCCCACGGCATTGACCTCGACCTGCTGCAGCGGGTGCAACGCGCCATCGGATTGGCCAGGGTGGATGACCCCGACGCGGTCGTGCACATGCGCGCCGACGGCGAGGCCGCGGCGTACGCCCAGCGGTTCGTCGAGATGGGGCTCGATTCCGACCAGGTCGTGAACGTGGTGCGGGTGCTGGCCGATGGACTCTCGCATGCCGCCGAGGTCATGCGCTACACCGCGCTGTCGGCGATCATTCGTCCCAAAGTGACCGAATTGGAGATCGCTCAAAAGTCCCGGGCGTTGGTGAGCCAGATCGCGCCGTTGCTCGGCCCGATGATCCAAGAGCTGCTGTTCATGCAATTGCGGCATGCGATGGAGACCGAAGCGATCACCGCTGCGGAACGGGCCGCGGGCCAGCCGCTGCCGGGAGCGCGCGAGGTCAACGTCGCTTTCGCCGACCTGGTCGGCTTCACCAAGCTGGGTGAAGCGGTCTCGGCTGAAGAACTGGGCCACCTCGCCGGCCGGCTGGCACACCTCGCCCGCGATTTAACGGCGCCGCCGGTGCGGTTCATCAAGACGATCGGCGACGCGGTGATGTTCGTCTGTCCGGAACCGCTGCCGTTGTTGGACACCGTCTTGAAGCTCGTCGAGGTCGTCGACACCGACAACGACTTTCCCCGGCTGCGGGCCGGGGTTGCCGGAGGCATGGCGGTGAGCCGGGCCGGCGACTGGTTCGGCAATCCGGTGAACGTGGCCAGCCGGGTGACCGGGGTGGCGCGACCGGGGACTGTGCTGGTTGCGGAGTCGGTGTTCGATGTCGTCGGCGAGGACGCCGGATTCCACTGGTCGCCCGCAGGCGCACGTCACCTCAAGGGCATCAAGAACGACGTGCGGCTCTATCGGGTACGGCGAGGCTCGGGTCCCGACGACGCCTGAGCGACGGGCCAATCGAGACTGCGCTCAGGGTCACCCCGCGGCGGGATTTCGACGCCCTCACCGCAGGCTCGGCGCCCTGAGCGCAGGCTCGACGCGACGCCGCGCCCACACCCCACCACCGTTCGCTGAAGGTGAAAAGGCATTCCGTAATCACTGTAACGATGTAATCATGTAATCATGAAACACCACCACATGGACGGGCGTCGGTATGGACGCCCCGGGGGCTGGCAGCAAGCTCAGCAACCCGACGCCAGCGGCGCGGCCGATTGGTTCGCCGGCCGCATGCCCGAAGACTGGTTCGACGGCGATCCCGCGGTGGTCGTCGACCGTGAGGAAATCACCGTCATCGGCAAGTTGCCGGAAGCCGCCGGCTCCGGAAAAGAAGAGAGCGGCGATCATGCGGAAGGCCGAGTCTCGCGATTCCGCGAAAAAACCCGGCCGGAGCGGATGAACATCGCCGGTGAAGCGCAGGAACGCTACGGGCGCAACGTCTCCTGGGGCGTCGAGGTCGGTGGCGAGCGAATTCTGTTCACCCACCTCGCGGTACCGGTGATGACCCGCTTGAAGCAACCGGAACGCCAGGTGCTTGACACGCTGGTCGACGCCGGCGTCGCCCGGTCCCGAGCCGATGCTCTGGCCTGGTCGGTCAAGCTGGTCGGCGAGCACACCGAGGACTGGCTGGCCAAGCTACGCAACGCCATGTCGGCCGTCGACGACGTGCGTGCCGAGGGGCCCGACCTCCAGAGCTAATCCCGCCAATAGCACAGTGCCACTTGCACATTGGCGCTTATAGCGCTGTGGCTATTCGTTGTTGATCTTGTCGCTGATCTTGTCGGAGACCTGGCTCGCCTTGTCGTTGATCTGGTACGCGCACGCGTTGACGTCGACGATCACATTGTTGACCTGGCTCAGGGCTCGCTGGCACTGCCAGTCTTTGGCACCTTCCTGGGTGTTCACCAGCGTGATCCTCGGTGGACCGCCGCTGACGCTGGAAACCGCCCAACGAAAGGTCTTCCCCGAGTTCGTGACGGTTATCGTCTTGCCGGCGCAGCCTTTCCACGCGTCCTCTGACGTCTTCAGGAAGTCACTGGCCTTGTCGGCGGTCGGGAAGCTGACCACGGCTTGGTGCACAAAGTGCTGCATGCTGTCCCCGGACTCGTTGGACACCAACCCGTTCACGGCGCTGTAACCGCTGTTCGCATACGTCGGATCCTGGGTGGCATAGAGCACTCCCAGGCATGACGGCTGGGACAGCGTCAGCGAGGAGGCCTTCGACATCGTCGTGATGGGATCGCCGGGCGTCATGCTCGTCGCGCCCATGATCGAGTTGATTTCCGAGGCGCTCAGCAAAAGCGACGGGAGACGTTCCGCCGCGATGGGCTTGGGCGGCGGCTTGGGATCCGGGATCAGCAGGTAGACCGCCAAACCGCCGACGACGACAATCAGCACCCCGGCGACGGCGGCGATGATGGGCCAGGGGTTGCGGCCTTTGGCCGGTGGTTGGGCCTGATTCCAGGAGGGCGGGCCGCCGGGCTGATGCGGCGGGCCCGGTGGTTGGCCGGCCCAACTATTGCTGGCTTGGTAGTACTGGCCGCCGGGGACCGGCCCACTCGGGGTGGGAACCGGGCCGCTGTCGGGAGCCCACGCGGGCCTGGCCGGTGCCGGCCGCGGCAGCGGCCCGGAGCTGGCCGGACCGGGGTAGGGCGGTTGCTGCGGTGCGGGCCGCGGCAGGGGCCCGGAGCTGGCCGGACCGGGATAGTGCGGTTGTTGGACGGGTGTGGGTGGCGGTGGGGTGTAGGTCTGGCGGGGCGCCACAGTCGGAGGCACCACAGTCGGAGGCACCACAGTCGGAGGCACCGGAGTCTGAGGCACCACAGTCGGCGGCACCACGCGCGAATGCGCCCCCGGAGGGGGCGTAGTCGGGGGAGGCGCGACGCCGGTGCCCGCCAGGGTCGCCGGCGGGACCACCGTGGCGGCGCCGCCCGGAATGCTGGCTTCCCGGCTGCGGCGCACGATGTTGGCGGCGTGGTCTTGATCGGGGTCGCTGAGCGCTTCATGGGCGGCCAGCGCCAGGTCACCCGCGCTGGCGTAGCGGTCCTCGGGCTTTTTGGCCATGCCGCGCGCAATCACCGCATCCAGCGCCCTGGGGATCCCCGAGCGTTTGGCGCTGGCTTGCGGGATGGGGTCCATCAGGTGGGCGGTGACCAGCACGCTGGCACTGTCGGCCCGATAGGGCGCGGCTCCGGTCAGGGCCTCGTACAACACGCAGCCCAGCGCGTAGATGTCGGCACGGTAGGTGACCTCGTCGGTGGAAAACCGTTCGGGCGCCATGTATTTCCAGGTGCCCACCGCGGTGCCCAGTTGGGTGAGTTTCTCGTCGGTGGTCGCACTGGCGATCCCGAAGTCGACCAGGTAGGCGAAGTCGTCGCGGGTGACCAGGATGTTGGGCGGTTTGACGTCGCGGTGCATCACCCCGGCGGCGTGGGCGGCGTCCAGCGCCGAGGCGATCTGGGTGATGATGGCCACCGCCCGCGGCGGGGTCAGCGGC
>NZ_DATJYB010000016.1:0-32578 GCF_035499775.1 Mycobacterium sp.
ACCAGCGCGTTGGCCAGCCACGCCACCGCCACAGCCGGGTCCCCCAGCACCGCCGAGCCCAGACCGGAGTCGATCTCGGTTCCGTTGAGCGACAACGACGCCTGTGCGCGCGGCAAGTCGATCCGGTCGCGGAAAGGGACCCAGTCGCCCAACACGACGGCCCCGGAACTGGCGTTATCGGCGACGGTGTCCGGCAGGGTCAGACGCCAGTCGGCGATTCGGCTGTCGACGATCTCCAGGGCGACGGCGACCGCTTCGGTTGCGGCGTATACGTCCTCAGCCGTCACCCCTGATCCGCGCAGCGGCCGGCGCAGCAGGAAGGCGACCTCGGGTTCGACTCGGGGCGCGCAGAACCGGGCGACCGGCGTAACCACGTCGGGGGCCAGCACCATGTCGTCGAGGATGTAGCCGAAGTCGGGCTCGTCGACGCCGAGCAGCCGCTGCATTGGCGCTGAGGTGAGCCCGATCTTATGACCGACCAGGGTGCGCCCCTCGCCCAGCCGGCGGGACAGGTTCGCCTGCTGGATGGCGTAGGCGTCGGCGACGCCGAGGCCGGGATAGCGCTCGCTGAGCGGATCGATTGGCGCCCGGCCGATCTGGGCGGCATACAAGAACTCGGCGGCCTCGCGGACGTCAATCGCGGTCCGTGTCATCGCTGTGTCCTCTGCTCGACCATCCGGCGGGCCAGGTGGTATATCGCCTGTCCGTGCATCTCGAATAGGGCGAGGAGGTCAACCGCGTCGCCGCCGATCTCCTTGGCGATGAATAGTCCGTCGGCAGCCGCGACCCCATACAGCACCAACTGCTGGGCCTCCGCGGTGGTCAGGTCCGGCACGAACCTGCGGAAGTCTCCGATCAGCTCCTCGAATGCCCGCGCGCGGACCTGCAGGAACATCGTGCGGGCGCGCGGTTCGACAGGCCGGCGTTCCAGACCCAACATCAGCCCCAGTCGCAGAAAATCGGGCGAATCCAACAGAGCTTTGCCGTTCTCGATCAGCAGATCCACGACATGCTGTTCGGCATCCTGTTCGGAGATCTGCTCCGGGACCTCAGGCACCTGCCACGCCGCCAGCCACGCACCGAAGCTGCGCTCGATCACCGCCGCGATCAGGTCGTCCTTGTCCTTGAAGTGCCAGTAGATCGAGCTGGCGGGCAGCCCGCATTTGGCGCTGACCAGCGCGATGCTGGTGCCCTCGTAACCACGCTCGGCCGCGATTTCGGTAGCCGCATCCAGGATTCGGGCGCGCGACAACTCCCCGTCGGCCCGGCTGCGCCGGCGCTTCGGTGTCTCCTGCTTGGCTTGGTTGGCCACGGCCACCTCCTCGGTAACTCGATTAAATACGGTCTTGACTCCGTAGTGATCACTACATTACCGTAGCGATCACTACAGTACAACCCCGAAAGGCGGCAACGATGGAGCCTGCTAACTACGACGTAGCTGTAATCGGCTACGGCCCGACCGGCGCCACCGCGGCGAACCTTCTGGGCCAGCTCGGCTTGAAAGTGGTTGTCATCGAACGTGATCCGGACATCTACGGACGGGCCCGGGCGATTTCGACCGACGAAGAGGTGATGCGCATCTGGCAGTCGGTCGGCCTGGCGGAGCGGCTGCAGCAGGACATGCTGCCGGATCGGCCGCTCGCGTTCGTCGACGCCGACGGCCGGCCCTTCATCGACTTGAAGGTCACCCCGCGCGGGAGCGGGCACCCGCCGCAGCAGTTCCTGTACCAGCCCGCAGTGGATCAGGTGCTGCGCGAAGGGGTCGCCCGGTTCCCGAATGTCGAGGTTCTGGTTGAGCACGAATGCCTGCGGGTTACGACCAAGGATGACGGGGTCGAGCTGATGCTGGCCGACCTGCGTACCGATACGTTCAAGCGCCTGCGTGCGTCGTATGTCATTGCAGCCGACGGCGGCTCGTCGCCGACCCGCGGCCAGCTGGGCGTCGGCTACTCGGGACGCACCTACGCCGAACGCTGGGTCGTCATCGACACCAAGGTCTTACAGCATAGGGACGCCCACGACCGACTCCGGTTCCACTGCAACCCGGCCCGGCCCACCGTCGACTGCCCGACCCCGCTCGGCCATCACCGCTGGGAGTACCCCGCGCGGGCCGGTGAGGACGATCGGAAACTGGTTTCCGACGAGGAGGTGTGGAAGGTCCTCAACGCTCAGGGCATCACCGAGGACGAGGTCAAGGTGCTGCGCGCGGTGGTCTATTGCCACCATGTCCGCGTCGCCGATCGCTGGCGCGTCGGCCGCGTGCTCCTCGCCGGCGACGCCGCCCACGCGATGCCGCCGTGGATCGGTCAAGGCATGTCGGCGGGGGTGCGCGACGCGGCCAATCTGTGCTGGAAGCTCGCCGCTGTGCTGCGCGGACAGGCGCCGGACTCGCTGCTGGACTCCTATCAGGCCGAGCGCAAGCCACATGTCACCGAGGTGACCAGGCGCGCGGTGTTCGTCGGCCGGATCATCACCGAACGCAACAAAGTCGTTGCCGCCCTTCGTAATCACGCCCTTCGCGCGATCATCCGTCTTCCCTCGGCCGGCACGCGGTTGCAGAAATCGATGTGGATCCCCCACGCCCGATACCGCGACGGCTTCCTGGCCGCCGGACACGGCGCAGCCGGTTGGCAGATCCCGCAGCCGTGGGTCATCGACACCGACGGGGCAACCGTGCGCCTCGATGACGTTCTCGGTAACCAGTGGATGCTGCTCTACACCGGCGATGCCCCGTTCGGTGCGCAGGCCTGGACCGACCGCGGCTTACCTGCACTGCGGTTGTGCGGACCCGAATCCCGGCTGCAACCGGGCACCATCCGCGACATGGGCGGCACCCTGGTGCACTGGCTGCAGCAGCACGACGCGGTGGCCCTGGTGGTACGTCCCGACGGATTCATCTACGCGGCAGCCAAATCCGGGCAGGCACTGCCGCCGCCACCGAGCCACGTCGGCAACGCCGTCGCAACCAGCAAGATCGGAGCCATCGCATGACCACCACCGCACTGGACGAACGCACCGTCACGGTCGCGGGTAAGCCGATCTTCGTCGCCGAGGCCGGCGACGGGCCCGCCGTGGTGATGCTGCACGGCGGCGGGCCCGGCGCGTCCGGAGTGTCCAACTACTCGCGCAATATCGACGCGCTCGCCCGGCAGTTCCGGGTGATTGTTCCGGATATGCCCGGATATGGCCGCTCCGACAAGGGAATTGACCAGTCCGACCCGTTCGGGTATCTGGCCGACATGATCCGCGGGCTGCTGGATGAACTTGGCATCGACTCCGCGCATTTGCTCGGCAACTCCTACGGAGGCGCGGCGGCGCTGCGATTGGCGCTCGACACCCCGCACCGGGTGGACAAGCTGGTGCTGATGGGCCCCGGAGGCATCGGAACCACCAGAGGCGCACCGACCGCCGGGCTGAAGAACCTGCTGGCCTACTACGCCGGCGAGGGGCCCAGCCGCGAGAAGCTGGAAAACTTCATCCGCACCTACCTGGTCTACGACGGCGCTTCGGTCCCCGACGAGTTGATCGCACTGCGGTATACGGCGTCGATCGATCCGGAGGTGGTGGCCCATCCGCCACTGCGCCGGCCGTCCGGTCCGAGTGCCCTTCGCACCATGTGGCGCATGGACCTCACCCGCGACAAGCGGCTGCGGCAGCTCGCGACGCCGACGCTGGTGCTGTGGGGCCGCGACGACAAGGTCAACCGCCCCGCCGGTGGGCCGATGCTGATCAACTCGATGCCCAACGCCCAGCTGGTCATGACCTCGCACACCGGTCACTGGATGCAGTGGGAGCGCGCCGAGCTTTTCAACCAGCTCGTCACCGAGTTCCTCTCCGGCAGTTCGGGTTTCGCATCATGACCGCGCTGGCACGGTCGGTGTTCGGCAACGTGGCACTCGGCTACATCGTCATCGAGACCAACAAGTTCACCGACTGGCGCCGCTTCGGTCGCGACGCCATCGGAATGCACCTCGACGACAGCCTGCCCGACGTCGCGCGGTTCCGCCTCGACGACAACGAGTGCCGCTTCCTGCTGCGGTGCGGCCCGGCCGAGGACGTGGTGGCACTGGGGTGGCAACTCGACCATCACGAGACGTTCGACGAAATCATCGGCCGGGTGCGCCGCCACGGCGTGCCCATCACCGAAGGCACCGCCGAGGAAGCCGCGCTGCGCGGGGTCGAGCGGATGGCCCGCTTCCCCGGGCCGAACGGCCTTGCGCAGGAGATCTTCACCGTTGCGCGCGACAGCGCCGCACCGCTGGACATGGCGGTACGCGGCGGTTTCGTCACCGGCGACGGCGGGATCGGCCATGTCGCCGTCACGTCGAAGAAGCCGGAGCAGGTGCGCGGCTACTACGGCGCCGTGTTCGACGCCCGACTCAGCGACTACATCGACGAGACGATCAGCGGGTTGAAGTTCAAGATCCGCTTCCTGCGGGTGAACCAGCGCCACCACTCGGTGGCGATCGCGGCGGTGAATCGGTTGCCGATCAACCCGATCCGCACCCGGGTCCAGCATCTGAACATTCAGGTCGCCGACCTCGACGACCTGACCGCGTCCTATCAGCGCGTCCGGCAACTCGGCTTTCAGATGGCGCTCGGGGTCGGTCAGCACACCAACGACCGCGAACTGTCCTACTACGCGATGACGCCGTCCGGATTCGAATGGGAAGTCGGCTGGAACCCCATCGTCGTCGACGAAAACACTTGGGAGCCAACGACTCATCAGGGCATCAGCATCTGGGGTCACACCCGCGAGGGCGAGCATATCATCGACAAGCTCGCTCAGTTCAAGACCGCCGGCCAGTCATTGCTGCGCCGCGAAGACACGGTGCCCGCGCTATCCGGCGCCGCCGACCTACGCACAACCATCTGCGAAGATTAACCATCAGAAGGGAGCACATCATGTTGCGAATCGACACCCACCACCACATGGTTCCGCCCGACTACCGCAAAGCCCTGCGGGCTGCCGGCATCGACGATGCCGGTGGACGGTCAATGCCGGACTGGAGCCCGGAGGCCTCCCTGGAAACCATGGCCGAGGTCGACATCGCTGCGGCCGTGCTGTCGGTGTCGGCCCCGGCGACCACATTTGTGACCAATCCGGCCGACGCGGCCTCGCTCGCGCGTGACCTCAATGACTACGGGGCTGATCTCGTCAAGAGCCAGCCCGACAGGTTCGGCTTCTTCGCCACCGTGCCGATGCCGCACCTCGACGAGTCCGTCACCGAAGCGGTGCGCGCGCTGGACGAGCTGAAGGCCGACGGCCTGATACTGCTGGCCAACAATGCTGGCGTCTACATCGGTGAAGAGGGCCAGGACGAGCTGTACGCCGCGCTCGACGCACGTTCGGCTGTGGTGTTCATCCATCCGGCCGAACTGCCCGGGCCGGCGGTGCCGGGCATCACCCCGTTCGCCACCGATTTCCCGCTCGACACCACCCGTGCGGCATACCTTTTGGTGCGCAACGGGATACGGCAACGCTACCCGAACATCAAGTTCATTCTCAGTCACGCCGGCGGTTTCGTTCCGTTCGCCAGCTATCGGCTGGCGATGGGCATCACCTACGCCACGGGGCGCGACTTCGCCGAGTCACTCGACGAGTTCTCGAGCTTCTATTTCGACACCGCTCTGTCCTCCACCCCCGCAGCGCTGCCTAGCCTGCTCGCCTTCGCCAAGCCGGGGCACATCACGTTCGGGTCGGATTGGCCCTTCGCCTACCTCGAGGTCGCTAAGTTCTACGCCGCCGGGCTGGAGAATTACCCGGGGCTCGACGCCGACGCCCGCGCAGCGATCGACCGGGAGAATGCACTGGCGCTGTTCCCCAGGTTCGCCGCAGCGCCGCAACCCGTTGCGTAGCCGGCGCCCATAACGCGCTCACGCGGCGGCGGCGTTCAACTCCTCGCGCGCAGCGTCGTCGAGTTCGACGGAGCCGACGGCCAGGTTGTCCTCCAGGTGCCGCACCGACGAGGTGCCCGGGATCAGCAGCACGTTGGGCGCGACGCTCAGCGTCCAGGCCAGTGCGACCTGTGCCGGCGTGCGACCGAGTCGTTCGCCGACGCTCAGCACCGCCGGGTTGGTCAGCACCGGGTTGGGCTGCATGAAGGCCGCCCCCAGCGGAAAGAACGGAACAAACGCGATCCCGCGCTCGCGGCATTCATCCAGCACATCAGCCGACGCCCGGTGAACGAGGTTGAAAGCGTTTTGCACGCAGGCGATTTCGGTGCGCTGCAAGGTGTGCAGTAGCTGCGCACGGGTGATGTTGCTGAGGCCGATTCCGCCGATCAGCCCCTCGTCGCGGGCTGCGATGATCACCGAAAGCTGGTCGTCGAACAGTTGATCCGGCTCCTCACTTTCCATCAGCCGGAGGTTGACCACCGCCAGTTGATCCACCCCGAGGGTGCGCAGGTTGGTTTCGATGTCACGGCGCAAGTCGGCGGGCTCGGCCAGCGGCAGCCAGGCGCCTTCGCCGTCGCGGCGGCCGCCGACCTTGCTCACCAGCGCCAGGTTCTCCGAATACGGATACAACGCCTCGCGGATCAGCTCATTGGCGACGTCGGGACCGTAGAACTGGGCGGTGTCGATGTGGTCGACCCCGAGTTCGACCGCCCGCCGCAACACGGCCAGCGCCTCGTCGCGGTCCCGGGGTGGCCCGAACGCGTTCGGGCCCGGCAGCTGCATCGCGCCGAAGCCGATCCGGGCGACGGTAAAGCGACCAAGCGGAAAGGAATCCATGAGGCCACGTTAGCGGCGGCCCACGAACACCGCGTCACCTGGACGAAGTCACCTCGGATGTCGACGTCAAGGACGTCGTCCACCCACTCGAGCAGGTGCGGGTCGCGGGCGGCTGCCGAACCGGCAGTACCCTGTTCGCCATGCGCGCAGCACAGGTGACTCGGCTAGACGGTCCGGACGCGGTTGAGGTGGGAGAGGTCGACGAACCCACCGGTGACGGCGTGGTCGTGGAGGTGCACGCCGCCGGCGTGGCGTTCCCGGACGCGCTGCTAACCCGCGGCCTCTACCAGTACCGGCCGGACCCGCCGTTCGTGCTCGGCGCCGAGATCGCCGGCGTGGTCCGATCGGCACCGGACGGCGGTCCGTGGCAGGCCGGCGACCGGGTCCTTGGTCTGACGATGCTCACCGGCGGCATGGCCGAGGTCGCCGTGCTGTCGCCCGACCGTACGTTCCGGCTCCCGGACAACGTCAGCTTCGAGGCGGGCGCCGGCGTGCTGTTCAACGACCTGACCGTGTACTTCGCGCTGAACGAACGTGGCCGGCTGCGCCAGGGCGAGACGGTGCTGGTGCACGGGGCGGCCGGCGGAATCGGAACGTCGGCGCTGCGCCTGGCGCCGGCGCTCGGGGCATCGCGGACCATCGCGGTGGTGAGCACCGAGGAGAAGGGCCGGATCGCGACCGCGGCCGGCGCGACCGACGTGGTGTTGGCCGACGGGTTCAAGGATGCGGTCAAGGAGTTGACCGACGGCCGCGGCGTCGACATCGTCGTCGACCCGGTCGGCGGCGACCGGATGACCGATTCGCTGCGGTCCCTGGCCCCCGGCGGGCGGCTGCTGGTAATCGGGTTCACCGGCGGGGACATTCCCACGGTCAAGGTAAATCGCCTGCTGCTCAACAACATCGACGTGGTCGGCGTCGGCTGGGGCGCCTGGTCGGCGACGCACCCCAAGGCTCTTGCCGAGCAGTGGGCCGGACTCGAGCAACTGCTCACCTCGGGCCGACTGGCTGCCCCCGAGCCGGTGGTCTATCCACTCGACGAGGCCGCCGCCGCGGTCGCCTCCCTGGAGAATCGCAGCGCCAAAGGCAAGGTGGTAGTGCGCGTCCGGGGCTGACCGGCCCTATTGGGTGGCGATCACCGACACCGTTCCATCGCCCGCGTTGGTCGTGTAGACGAGGTGGGTGGTCAGGTCGATCGCGATGCCCTTCGGGCCTTTTCCGACCTTGACGGTGCCGGTGATTTTTCGGGCCGCCGGGTCGACCGCTGACATCGAATTGTCGCCGGAATTTGTGATGTACGCGGTGTGCCTGCCCGGGTCGGCCACCCATCCGTCGGGGGTTTTCCCGACCGGGATGGTTTCGGTGACCTTGCCGGACGCGGTCTCGATCACCGACACCGCGTTGTCACCGGCGGTGGTGACGTAGGCAAGTGAGCCGACCACCTGCACCCAATCCGGACCTTTTCCGACCGGGATTGTGTTGGCGACCTGTCGCGAGGCAACGTCGATCACCGACACCGAATTGTCTTCGGAGTTGGTCACATACACGGAGAGGCCGGGCACGTCCACGTCCAGACCCGCCGGCTTCCTTCCGACCGCGGTGGTGGCGGTGACGGCCGCGGCGGCCGTGTCGATCACCGACACCGAACCGTCGTCCTGATTGGTGACGAAGACGATGTGGCCGTCAGGATCCACCGCCACTGCGTGCGGCGCCTTCCCGACCCGCAGCGGCGCGCCGACGGTATTGGACCCGGTGTCGATGATCGACACCGAATCGTCTCCGGTGTTGGCGACGTAGGCCTTCTTCGCTTGCGGATCGACCGCGATCCCACTGGGGTTCTTGCCAACCCTGATGGTGGCCTTCACCGTGTTGGACCCGGCGTCGATCACCGACACCGTGTCGTCGCCAGAGTTGGTGACATACACCATTTTCGCGATCGAATCGACCGCGACACCCCAGGGCTTTTGCCCGACTTTGATCGTCGCGGTGACCTTCGGGCCTTTCGCCGGTGCCGCGGACTCGCCTGACGACGAGGCCGGCGGCTGCGACGTGTTCGACGCGTCGGACGAACAACCTCCGGTAGCGAGCGCCATAACGACCAGCGCACACGTGAGGAAGGCAACGGGCTTCATTGCGTAGCTCCTAAGTCGACGGTCCTATTGGTATTGCCCCGCCCACCATTGATAGATCTCACTCAGGCTGTGGTGCTTGTCTCCCCCGACGGAGCCCAGCAGAAACTGCGAGTCGACCGTCCAATGAACACTGGGGTACGTCCCAGATTTCGGGCCGCCCGTCCCCTGGGCGGATATGCAGGAAAGTTTGCCGCTTCGTTGCGGATTGGCCGTGCTGTGCCAGTCCTGCGGTGACGGGCCCTTCCCGGGACACGCGACATAACTTTCATTCAAATCCGCCCGGAGTGGCTTGTTGAAGCCGCTTGCCAATGTGCCCGCATCGGGAAAGAGCCAGTAAACGACCAGACTCGGCGCCCCCTCGTTGCACACCGCCCTGGCAATCGATTTGGGTTGGTCTGCGAAACCACCGTCGTCCAGTTTGCACTTGAGCCCAGTGGGAAGCATCGCTTTCAACCGGTCTTGCGCACCGGCACTCGGTGTCGTCGATCCAGACGGGGACGTCGATCCAGACCGGGTCGACGTGCCAGCCGTCGCACTGGTGGTGCCCGTAGCCGATTGGGAAGTCGGCGCAGGCGAGCCGCCGCCACACCCCACGGCGACGGCGACCACCAGCAGTGCCGCAGCGGCGTTCGCGAGCACGGGCTTCCGGCACGACCGTGCGACCTGTCCTGTCACGACAAATACCGTAGCCCGCCGCCCCATGCCTCGCAGTTGATTCGCGGCTCTTGTGCCCGCTCGAAAGAGAAAGTAATATCACTTTTAGTTTTGTGCCAAAGCGACCTGGAGTCACGCATGGAATCCTTCGTTCACCTGCGAAAAGGCAAGACCCCACGACGGGTGCACGCCGATCTTGACGGCCTCAAGGACGACGAGCTGGGCCGCGGCGGCTTCACCGGCCGGACCGCCAACATCTACCGCCGCCACGACCCCACCGCCTACCGGGCGGTCGGCCCGTTGCGGCCGGTCGACGTGCTGGCCGACCAACTCAAACCCAGCGATGCCGCCGACGCCGACGGCGGGCCGCTGCTGATGTTCAGCAACCCGGATTGCCGCATCCTGCTGAGCCGCCGCAGTGAACCGATGCCGTTCTACATCCGCCACGTCGACGGCGACCTGCTCTGCTTCGTCCACAACGGCGACGGTCTGCTGGAAACCGAGTTCGGGCAGCTGCGCTACCGGCAGGGCGACTGGGTCTACCTCCCGAAGGCCACCACCTGGCGCCAAGTGCCCGACAACGAGACCACGCTGCTGATGATCGAGGCCACCGACGAGTTCCGGGTACCCCCGCCCGGCTCGCTGGGCCGGCACTTTCCGTTCGACCCGTCGCAGGCCACCATCCCCGACCCGGCACCGATCGAAGACGACGGACGCGACGAGTACCAGGTCCGGCTGATGCATGAAGGCGGGCCGACAACGCTTTACTACCAACATAATCCGATCGACGTCGAAGGCTGGCGCGGCGACAACTTCGCGTTCACGTTCAACATCACCGACTACAACGTGATCACCTCCGACAGCATGCACCTGCCGCCGACAGTGCATCTGTTCATGCAGGCCACCGGTGTCTACGTGATGAATTTTCTGCCCAGGCCCGCCGAGGGTGTCGCCGGCACCGAACGCACACCGTGGTATCACCGCAACGTCGACTACGACGAGATCGCGTTCTTCCACGCCGGCTCGCTCTACGGCATCCCGATGCCACCGGGCCTGATTTCACATGCGCCGCAAGGGGTTCATCACGGTGCGCCGGAGAAAGCCCGGGAACGCGCGCGCCGCAAGTTCGACGAGTATTCCCGGGTCGACTGGCAGGTCATCGCCGTCGACACCCGCCGTCGCTTGACGCCGTCGCCCGAAGTACTGGCCCACGACCTAGGACAACACCAATGACGAAACCCGCCGTGAAGCACGACTACGACCGGATCCCCTATCTGGTTGCCTTCCAGAACAATTCCGGCGTCCGGGACGTCTACGGCGGGCTCGCCGAGATCACCGTCTTGGAGAGCTATCTGCTCAAGCCGAAAGACCGGGGGAGCGACACCGTGCTGGTGTTCATGCACCCGATCGGCGGCGGCGCCTACCTGCCGATGATCAACGCGCTGGCCCGGGCCGGTCACCACGTCATCTACTGCAACAGCCGGTTTCGGGGTACCGACTCGGCGCTGCTGATGGAAAAGGTCGTCGAGGACCTCGGCGAGTGCATCAAGGACGCGAAGAACCGGTTGGGCTATCAGAAGGTGGTGCTGGCCGGCTGGAGTGGCGGCGGCTCGCTGTCGGTGTTCTACCAGCAGCAGGCGCAGCACGCGACGATCACTTCCAGCCCGTCCGGCGACGGCCCGGACCTCACGAAGCTCGAGCTGCCGCCCGCCGACGGCATCATGTTGCTGGCCGCGCACATCAGCAGGCACGGCACGCTGACCGAATGGCTGGACGCGTCGATCCTCGACGAATCCGACCCGACCAAGCGCGATCCGGAGCTGGATCTGTACAACCCGGACAACCCCAATCAACCGCCGTACAGCGCGGAGTTTCTGGCCCGGTACCGGCAGGCCCAGATCGACCGCAACCGCCGGATCACGGCATGGGCCAAAGACAAGTTGGCCGAGTTGAAAGCGGCCGGCCGGCCCGATGACGAGTTCGGCTTCGTCGTGCACGGCACCATGGCCGACCCGCGCTGGCTGGACCCGGCTGTCGATCCCAACGAACGCACCAAGGGCACCTGCTATCTGGGTGATCCTCAAGTGGTGAACATGAGCCCGGTCGGATTGGCCCGGTTCTCGACGCTGCGCGGCTGGCTGTCGCAATGGAGCTACGACGAGGCCCGCGGCGACGGCGTGGCCTGCGGGCGCGACATCGCGATCCCCGCCTTGGTGATCGGCAACCTGGCCGACGACGCGTGCACGCCGAGCCACACCCGGCGGCTGTTCGACGCGATCGGCCATACAGACAAGGAGATGCACGAAATACCCGGCGCCACACACTATTACGCCGGCCCCGCCCAGCGCGCCCAGCTGCGCCAAGCCGTCGACGTGGTGACCGACTGGCTACAGCGGCACGATTTCGCGAGCGCCGAATGACGGTCGCCGGGCCGCTGGACGGCATCCGGGTACTCGAGTTGGGCACCTTGATCGCCGGCCCGTTCGCCGGGCGACTGCTCGGCGACATGGGTGCCGACGTGATCAAGGTGGAACCACCCGGCGCCCCGGACCCGTTGCGCACCTGGGGCCAGGCCGAATTGGACGGGCACCACGTGTTCTGGACGGTGCACGCCCGCAACAAAAGAGCCATCACCCTGGACTTGCGCCGGCCGCGCGGCCGGGAGCTGTTTCTGGACCTAGTCGAGAAGTCCGACATCGTCGTGGAGAACTTCCGCCCCGGCACGCTGGAGAAGTGGAACCTGGGTTACGACGTGCTCAGCCAACGCAATTCGGGCATCATCCTGGTCCGGGTATCCGGCTACGGCCAGACCGGGCCCGAAGCACACAAGGCCGGCTACGCATCGGTGGCCGAGGCGGCCAGCGGGCTGCGACACCTCAACGGCTTTCCCGGCGGACCACCGCCTCGCCTGGCGCTGTCGCTGGGCGACAGCCTGGCCGGCATGTTCGGCGCGCAGGGCGCACTGGCCGCCCTCTACCGGCGCAGCGTCACCGGCAAGGGCCAGGTGGTCGATGTCGCGCTCACCGAATCCTGCTTGGCCGTACAAGAATCCACGATTCCCGACTACGACGTCGGTGGCGTGGTGCGCGGCCCGTCGGGCACCCGGCTGGAGGGCATCGCGCCGTCCAACATCTACCGCAGCGCCGACGGCTCCTGGGTAGTGATCGCAGCCAACCAGGACACCGTGTTCGCCCGCTTGTGCAAGGCGATGGGGCGTCCCGAACTGGCCACCGACGACCGGTTCGCCACGCATGGTGCGCGTGGCCGTAACCAGGACGAACTCGACCAGATCATCGGCGCGTGGGCCGCCCAGCGACAACCCGGTGAGATCATCGAAACCCTCAGCGCCGCAGGCGTGATCGCGGGGCCGATCAACACCGTCGCCGAGGTGGTCGACGATCCACAGCTGCGGGCACGCGGGATGTTGGTCGAACACTTCGATGAACGGATCGAGCGAAACGTCCTGGGGCCGGGGATCGTGCCGGTGCTCTCCGAATCCCCTGGCAGGGTACGCACAGCCGGCCCCGCGCATCCGGGTCGGCATAACGACGACGTCTATATCGGGCTGCTGGGCAAGACCGCCGAGGAGCTCGCCGAATTGCGTGCCGAGGAGGTCCTATGACAACGCGACATGTCGATATTCGCGAGGTGTCGCTGCGCGACGGCCTGCAGATCGAGAAGCCAATCCCGCTGTCCGCCAAGCTGGAACTGCTGGCCGCGGTCGCCGCCACCGGAGTGCGCGAGGTAGAGGCCACAGCGTTCGTCTCCCCGTCGAAAGTGCCGTCGATGGCCGACGCCGCCGAGCTCGCCGCCCAGCTGCACAACTACCCCGACATCGAGTTCTCCGCCCTGGTCGCGAGCCCCAACGGCGCCAAGCGGGCCATCGCCGCCGGGCTGCGCTCGATCGAATACGTGGTGGCTGCCGACGACGCGTTCAGCCTGGCCAACGTCGGGCGTACCAGCGCGCAGGCCACCGAACAGATCGGTGAGATCGTCGCCATCGCGCACGAAGGTGACGTCACCGTCGAGGTCATCGTGGCCACCGCGTGGGACTCCCCCTTCGAAGGACCCACCCCGCCCCAGCGGGTCCTCGACATCGCCGCCGCCGCCCGTGAGCGGGGCGTGGACCGGTTCTCTATCGCCGACACGATTGGCACCACCACGCCGCGACGGGTGAGTTCGCTGATCTCCCAACTGCGTCCAGTGCTCGGCGACATGCCGCTGGGCGGACATTTCCACAACACCCGCGGAGCCGGGCTGGCCAGCGCCTACGCGGCGGTCAGCGCCGGCGTCACCCGCCTGGACGCCTCGGTCGGCGGGCTGGGCGGCTGCCCGTTCGCACCGGGCGCCACCGGCAACATCGCCACCGAGGACCTGGTGTACCTGTTGCGGGACAGCGACATCGACGTCGACGTCGACCTGCAGGCCGCAATCGACGCGGCGAACGTCGCGAAATCGGTTGTCGGCCATGACCTGCCCAGCGCTCTGCTGCGTGCCGGCGACCGGATTCGAAGCTGATCCGGGCATGTCCCCGCAACCGTCGCCGTCGCTGACCGCGAAGGGCCAGCGAACCCGTGAGGCGATCGAGCAGGCTGCCCGAAAACTGTTCGCCGAGCGCGGCTTTCACGGCACCACGTTGGCCGACATCACCTCGGCCGCGGGCAAGTCGTCGGCGGTGTTCTATCGTTATTTCGCCGACAAAGAAGACCTGCTGGCCGCGCTGGCCGAGTCCTTCCTGCACGACGTGCTCTCCTCGGCACGACTTTCCGTGCAGCTGCCCGAATCACCGGACGACAGCGAATTTTTCGACTCGGTGGTGACCGGGTACTGGACCATCTTCAAGCAGAACATCGGGATCATGGTGGCGATCGACCAGCTGGGCGCCACCCAGCAACGGTTTGCCGCACTGCAGAACGAATTCCGGCGCTTCGGGATGGACATCGTCGCCGCTTCGGTGCGGCGCGCTCAGCAACAGGGCTACGGTCACGACCTCGATCCGCAGCACATCGCCGCCGCCATCGCGCTGCTGTTCGAACAGTTCACCACTGTTTTCGGGGTGGTGCCGCCGGGTGATACGACCGGTTTGGGAATTCGGATCAACGATCGCGACGCCATCGCTACGCTGTCGACGGTATGGAAGAAGACGCTGTACGGTCGCTAGCGCAGTCGGTGGTAGGTCGGTGACCATCCCTGAGGGGCTGGCCGACAGGTTGCCGGCGGTACTGGCACCGCCGCTGCGCCTCGACCCAGCGGACATCACGATCGACAACCTGCGCGTGTTGAGGCTTACCATGCGCCGCACCACGTGGGCATTCGACGCTGTCACCCCGTCTTATCGTCGACCGCTGATCCTGTACCAGGGGCGGACCGGACAAGACGGGAGCAGCTTCAAGCTGCAGGCCACTACACAGGTACACGCCGCGGCGCTGGGTGTGCCCGTCCCGCGCTTCTTGGCCGGCAACGACACCGATGATGGACTCGGCTTTCCGTTCCTCATCAACGAGATGGTCAAAGGAGAAAGCGACTACTCTCGCATCGTCGACCAACTCGACCGTGCCGACCCACAAGACGGCCGTGCGCGGCTGCTACGCCAGTGCGGGTACGCGCTGGCTGCCATCCACCGCATCGACGCAAGCACCCCCCAGGAGCCGCGCCAGCATCGACTCATGGGATGCCGCTTCCGTCTCGATGCCCTTGACCGTCCGGGCGCGACCTTCGAGTGGGTGTATCGCTGGCTGACCGCGCACGAACCACCGCCGGCGCCTCCGGTTTTGGTGCATGGCGACTATTCGATGGCAAACCTCCTCGTCGACGGAACGGACCTCACGGGTGTGATCGACTGGGAGTGGGTGCGCATCGGCGAGGCAAACGAAGATCTGGCCTGGTTCTGCGCACGGCCCTGGCGGTTCGGCGAGCCGGCCAGCCTGGGGGCCGGCGGCCTGGGCAGCATCGAGAGCTTCCTACACGCCTATCAGGAGGCCAGCGGCACAACCGTCGATCAGGTGGGATTCCACTGGTGGCGGGTAATGGGCACCTTAGTGCGGGGTATCACGCTGCGTGATCAGGCGGAGGAGTGGTTGAGAGGGGTGCAGTTGTCGCGTGAGGACTCCCACGCGACGCAACTGGCGCTAACCGGCCGTCAGGTCTGCGAGGCGGAGTGGGACCTGCTCAATCTGATCGAGGCGGGACCCCTCCAAGACATCGAAGACATCGGGGAACCCCCTCCACAAGCGCCTGCTCGTCGCATGTCTTCCGGCGCGTGGCGGGATTTGCTGGAATGACCTCGCGGACAACACCGGACCGGACTCGGCCGTCACGCGCAAGCCAACCGTCGAAAGCCTCCCTCAGGTAGTCAAGGCAAAGCACCGCAGCATGCAAAGCGCACCTCGTCCCGTGTTGACCGCACCCGCGTCGCTGCCAGACAGCCTGCGCGCGGTGCTGGGACCACCGCTGGGTCTCGAAACAGCCGACATCGCAATCCAGAACCTGCGCCCGCTGGCAAGCAGCACCTCCCGCAACACGTGGGCATTCGACGCTGTCGCCCCCTCTGAGCGTCGCGCGCTGATCCTGTACGAGGGGCAAGCCGAAGGAATGGGAGGCAGCCTTGAGCTCCAGGCCCGCGCGCAGGTCGCCGCGGCGATGCAGGGAGTGCCTGTCGCGCGCATCGTCGCTGTGGACGACTCCCCTGGGGTATTGGGCCATCCATTCCTGATCAGCGAGATGGTCAAGGGCGAAACGGACTACTCACGCATCGTCTATCAACTCGACAGGGCCGACCCACAAGGCGGCCGGGCGCAGCTGCTGCGCCAGTGTGCCCGCGCGCTGGCCGCGATCCACAGGGTCGACGCGAGGACCCCCGAGCCTTATCGCCCGCAACGAATCTCGCATTGCCGCCGCAAACTCGATCAGCAGGGCGTCGTCAGTGCCCCCTTCGAGTGGGCGTTTCGCTGGCTGATTAACCACCAGCCACCGCCGTCGCCCGCGGTCCTGGTGCACGGCGACTATCGGATGGGAAACCTCATTGTCGACGGACATGACCTGACGGCCGTGCTCGACTGGGAGTGGGTCCACGTCGGCGAGGCGAGCGAGGATCTGGCCTGGTTCTGCGTCCGGACGTGGCGGTTCGGCGCACCGGCCGGCCGGGGTGCCGGCGGCCTGGGCAGCATCGAGAACTTCCTGCACGCCTACCAGGAGGCCAGTGGCACCACCGTCGATCGGGTGGGCTTTCACTGGTGGCTGGTGATGGCTACGCTCTTCACCGGAATCCTGCGCCGTGAGCAGGCGCAAAAGTGGTCGGCGATCAAGCACCCCCCGTTGCAGTTGGCGGCGATTGGTCGGCGGATATGCGAGAACGAGTGGGACCTGCTCAACCTGCTCGATGGAAGAGCCATTGAGGAGATCGGGCAATACTCGTTGAGCGACCCTTCAAGCGCGCCCGTCAACCACATACCGTCACGGGGGTGGAAAGACCTGCTCGGATGACACACGGAGAGGGGTGCATCGATGACGTCAGGTGACGCCCTGCACGGGCGCCCGACGGCGGCCGAACTGGTCGCGACGGTCGCCGAATTCCTGGAAGCCGAGGTCCACAGCAGCAAGCCAGACGCCCAGCGAGAGCTCGCCGCGGCCGTCGAGGCCTTGCGGATTGTCGAGCGCCAACTGCTGGCCGACCCGGCCGACGACGCGGCCTCAGGCGACGCGCTCGCGGCCCTGGGGTTCTCCGACGAGGCGCAACTGGCCGCCGCGATTCGCGATGGCCACCTCGACGACCGCGCCGACGACGTCACGTCGTATCTGCGGACCCTGGTCAATCGTCGCTTGAACGTCTCCCACCCCGGCTACCAAAACGAATAGCTTGGGCTCCCTCAGAAAGGGCTCGACATGGATTTCACCCTGCCAGAACACCTTCCGCCGCTGCTCGCCGAGATGGATGCCTTCATCGAGCGTGACATCGCCCCGCTGCAGGCCGAGAACATGCAGTACTTCGACCATCGACGGGAATTCGCGCGCACTGACGTGGACAACGACGGCATCCCCACCCGGGAGTGGGAGGATCTGCTCACCGAGATGCGCCGACGGGCCGACAAGGCTGGCTGGTTGCGCTACGCGCTGCCGGCGTCACTGGGTGGGCGTGACGGCACCAATGTGGATATGGCAGTCATCCGGGAGCACTTGGCGCACAAGGGTCTTGGCCTGCATAACGACCTACAGAACGAGTCCTCGATCGTCGGGAACTTCCCGCAGGTGATCATGATGGAGCGGTTCGGCACCGACGCGCAGCGCCGTGACTGGTCGGAGGCGCTGATCACCGGGGAACGCTCCATGGCATTCGGCCTGACCGAACCGCTGCACGGCTCGGACGCGACGTGGCTGGAAACGCAGGCCGAACGCGACGGCGACGACTGGGTGATCAACGGCTCCAAACGCTTCAACACCGGCGTGCACCGGGCGACCCACGACTTGATCTTCGCCCGCACCTCCGGTGAGCCGGGACAGGCCCGGGGCATCACCGCGTTTCTGGTGCCCACCGACGCACCGGGATTCGCGGTCCCCTACTACTGGTGGACGTTCAACATGCCCACCGATCACGGCGAGGTCGAGTTGACCGACGTGCGAGTGCCCGCCGACGCGGTGCTCGGCGAGGTGGACCGGGGACTGGAGGTCGCGCAGACCTTCTTGCACGAGAACCGAATTCGGCAGGCGGCCAGCAGCCTGGGTGCGGCCCAGTACTGCATCGACCGCGCCGCCGAATACGCGGCGAAACGCATCGTTTTCGGCAAGCCACTGTCGGTGAACCAGGCCGTGCAATGGCCGCTCGCCGAACTGCAGACCGAAGCCCAGATGGTGCGGCTGCTGGTCTACTACGCGGCCTGGCACCTGGACCGCGACCACCACATGGAGGTCTCCGACAAAGTGTCGATGGCCAACTACCGCGCCAACCGGCTGGTCTGCGACGCCGCCGACCGGGCGATGCAAATCTGTGGCGGCCTCGGTTACAGCCGTCACGAGCCGTTCGAGCACATCTACCGCCACCACCGTCGCTACCGGATCACCGAGGGCGCGGAGGAAATTCAGATACGCCGAGTGGCCCAGCGACTGTTCAAGTTCGGCCGGGAGACAAAGTCTCAGGAGGCCAAGTCCAGCCAGGTGGCCAAGTGACGTCAGCCAAAGAGCTGGCCGCCTCACTACCCACAGTGCTGGCGCCGGCGCTCGGCGCGTATACCGCGATCGACAACCTGCGTCAGCTGACCGGTGGCGCCAGCCGAACCACCTGGGCATTCGACGCCGTCACGGGCGAGACACGCCGGCCGCTGATCCTGCGCACCGGGCCGCAGGACGACGTGCACGCCAGCATGGAGCTCGAAGCCCGCGCCCAGGCCGCCGCCGCCGCGGCCGGCACACCGGTCCCGCATATCCTGGTCGCCGACGATTCGCCTGCCGCACTGGGCAATCCGTTTCTCATCTGCGACGAGATCAAGGGCGAGACGATCGTGCGTCGCATCCATCGTCGGCTCGACGAATGGGAACGCGTGAGCCTGCTGCGACAGTGCGCCCAGGCGCTGGCCGCCATTCACCGGGCCGATCCCCGCGACCCCGCCCTGGTCTGCGAAGACCAGCTCGCGCACTGGCGCGAACGGCTCGATGCGATGGGCGACACCACCGCCACGTTCGAGGTGGGCTTTCGCTGGCTGGCCGCCAATCAGCCGCCGCCGGAGGAAGTGGTTCTGGTCCACGGCGACTACCGGATGGGCAATCTGATCGTGGACGGATCCGATCTGGCCGCCGTTCTGGACTGGGAGCTGGTGCACGTCGGGGAGGCATACGAAGACCTGGCCTGGTTCTGCATCCGGGCCTGGCGGTTCGGCGCGCCGGACGCCCGCGGGGCCGGGGGCCTGGGCAGTATCGAAAGCTTCCTTCGGGCCTACGAGGAGTACAGCGGCTTCGCCGTCGACCGGGCGGCGTTTCGCTGGTGGATGGCGCTGGCCACACTGCGCTGGGGTGTCATCTGCCGTCACCAGGCCGAGCGCCATTTGAGTGGACAGGTCCGTTCGGTTGAGTTGGCGGCCATCGGCCGGCGGGTCTGTGAGACCGAGTGGGACCTGCTCGACCTGCTGGAAGAGGGGGTCTCGTGAACGGCAGCATTCATGGCCGGCCGACCGCTGCCGAGCTGGTCGCCGCGGTCGCCGAATTCCTCGAAGGCGATGTCCGCGAGGCCACCAGCGGGCAGGTCAACTTCCACGCCCGAGTGGCCGCCAACGCGTTGCGCATTGTCGAGCGCGAGTTGCTCGACGCGGGCGACTCGGCTACCCAGGCGGCGCTCGCCGAGCTCGGGGTCGCCGACGAGGCCGAGCTCGCCGCCGCGATCAGGGCCGGTCAGCTGGACGGATACCTTCCAGAGGTCTGCGCCAGTCTGCGGGCGTTGGTGCTGCATCGATTGTCGGTCGCACATCCGGGATACGCGCAGGGCTAATCGGGTACCTGACCGGCAGGAAGGAGCGAGCACATGGCGCATACGCCCAAGGTCGAGGCCGACACCGTCGACGACGTGGCCAACCAGCTGTTCACCGCCATCGAGAACGGCGACCGGGCCAAGGTCGATCAACTGTGGGACGACGACATCGCGGTGTGGCGGGTGGGCGCCAGCCGGGATAACGACAAGGCCCGCGCGCTGCGAGTGATCGATTGGTTCATCGGCGTGACCAGCGAGCGCCGTTACCGGATTCTCGACCGTCAGTTCTTCGACGACGGATCGGTCCGGGGCTTCGTGCAGCAGCACATCCTGGATGCCAGCGGCCACGCCGGCCAATCGATCTCTTTGCGCGTGTGCATCATGATCAAGGTAGGCGCGAACGGCTTGATCAGCCGCATCGACGAGTACTTCGATCCGGCCGGGATTGCCCCGCTGCTCGAACCCGGCGGCCAACCGGCTGGAACGCAAACGGTGAGGTGAAGATGACGACCCTGGAAACACTGCTGAACGATCCCGACACAGCCGGCGTATGGAACCTCGTCCCGGACCGGTCGACCATCGCTTTCAAGATCAAGAACATGTGGGGCGTAGTACCGGTCAAAGGCCGGTTCACCGAGTTCACCGGGGACGGGCAACTGACCGCCAAGGGCGCGGTCTTCGGCCGCGTCGACATCCGCGTCGCCTCACTGCACACGGGTATCGGCCGCCGCGACCGGCATCTGCTCTCGGAGGACTTCTTCGACGCCGCGCGCTTCCCCGAGATCAGCGTCGTCGTCACCGGCCTGCAACCAACCACCGGCAAGGCCGCCGACCTGCGGGCTTCCTTCACCATCAAAGGCACCACCGCCGAGGTGCCGTTGCCCGTGACGATCACCGAGCTCGGCGACGGCTCGATCCGGATCGCCGGGGAGACCAAGATCGATCGATTCAAGTTCGGCGTGGACTGGAACATGGCCGGAGTGATGAGCGAGACCGCGACGGTAACGGCCGAAGCCGTCTTCGCGCGGGCGCCCCGGTAGGTCCGGCCTCCTCGGTAAATCCACCAGGGCCCCAGTACCATCTGCACCGTGCCCGCCTCCACCGACGCTTTGCGGATCCTCGTATACAGCGACAACGTCCAAGCCCGCGAAGAAGTGATGCGTGCGCTCGGCAAGCGCCTGCATCCGGAGCTGCCCGAGTTCGACTACGTCGAGGTGGCGACCGGACCGATGGTGATTCGCACGATGGATGAGGGCGGTATTGACCTCGCCATCCTCGACGGCGAGGCAACACCCACCGGCGGCATGGGAATCGCCAAGCAGCTGAAAGACGAATTGGACAGCTGCCCGCCGATCGTGGTGATCACCGGGCGGCCCGACGATGCCTGGCTGGCGCGCTGGTCGCGCGCCGAGGCCGCGGTGCCGCACCCCATCGATCCGATTGTGCTGGGCCGCACGGTGCTCGGGCTGCTACGCACTCCCGCTCGCTAGCTCCTCGCTCTCCTCCCTTTCCGCGGCGTCCTTCCGACGCTTGATCAGCACCAATGCGATCAGCCCGACGACCAGCACCGCCACGACGCCACCCACCACCCAGGGCCACGGGGAACCGGCCGGCTGAGGCTGAGGTTGCGCGGCCAGCGCGGTCAGGAAGTCGCCGTTGTCGATCGGGCCGACACCCGGTAGCGACTGGGTTCTGGCCACCGTGATCTGGCCGCCGTTAGCCAGACCACCTGCCTGACCCCAGGCCAGTGTCGAGTCGTCCAGCAGGAACGTGTCCTGGCTGCCCGGGGGCTGGCTGCCGTCGTGGCCCACCACCGTCACCTGGCCGACCTGGATCGTCTGGCCAGTGGCCGGGACGGTGGCCCTGACATCGGTGTACACCGCCGGCGGCCGGGGCGGGGTGTAATCCGGCGGCGGGGGGCCGCTCCAGCCGCCCGGCGGTATCCACGCCCCACCGGTGAAGCTGCCCGACCCGACGTAGCTCTCACTGACCGCGGTGAACGGGAACACCCCGACGACCGCCACATTGAGCACCACCCGAGCACCGGCGGCGACGTACACCTCGCGGTAGGCACCGCTATAGAAGTACCGGAACGTCACCGCCTCGTTCAGCGGGTTGTACAGCGCCGGGCGGTGGTAAGCGTCGTAGTCGAGGAAGCCCCAATGGCGGGGCCGGGCCAGTTCCTGGTTGTTGGCATTGACGAGGTCGACCTTGCGTTTCGCGATCAGGTCCTGCACCCGTTGCAGGAAGTTCGCCGCGGTCGGGTGCGCCGGCGGGTTGGCCGGGTCAACCGTCGTCGCCGGGGCGTTCCTGGCCGCATCGATGGCCTGCTGCGGCGCGTCGAAGCCTTTCGGCGGTGGCAGCACCGCGGGCTTTGCCGCCGGAGCGTTCACCGGCGGCGGGGCACCGGGAGCCTGCCCGGCCGGCCTGGAGGCCGGCGTCTGCGGGTAGGGCATGCCGGGGACGTGGCATCTGCTGTCCAGGACGCAGCGGTTATTTTTCTCCTGGATGCAACCCGGCATCCAGATGGGCTGAGGATGCGCCGCTTGAGCTGCCTTGGCATTCGGGCAATCCTCGTCATCCGGGGTGAGATATCCTCCCGGGTCAGCGCGGACCACCCCGATTGACGGCGCGAGCAACCCGAGGACGATGGCGGCAACGGCGCTGAAGGCCGCGACCACCACGACGATCATCTTCTTCATCAGGACCTACTTCCGCTCCAGGTAAGGCCAGGACCCCATAGTTTGCTGCTGGCACGGACCGCGTAGCGCGGCCGACGTCACAAACAACCCCATATCGTAGATTCCGCGCTGCGCTGCAACGCAGCTTTTGACGAAACTCGGCAGCCGTCGTCAACCTCCTCGTCCGCTCGCCGCGTGAGCACCGGCCTTCAGCAGCTGCCGTCTCCGGAAGTCGTATGTGGTCTGCAGGTTTTAGTGCCGGGCGGGCTGGGCGTTGTGGCCGGCCGGTCCCGCCACAGGCACGAAGGTTGGCGGGCAGATCTTGGAGATTTCTTGGAGGTCTGTCAGAACGTTGTCGGCGGGTCCGGCCGCCGTCGCCGCGGCCGGTCCCAGCGACGACGGACCCCATCCGGCGTTGACGCGAACTTTGCTCCGACCCGGATCAGTGGGCTAGCCTGCACCTGTCGCGACGGCACTCAAGCGGAAGGCCTCGAGTGGAAGCGGTGGGATTCGGTCGCTATCAGCTGCTGGAGCTGATCGGCGAGGGCGGCATGGGCAAGGTCTATCGCGCCCACGACACCATGATCGAGCGCGACGTCGCGATCAAGGTGTTGCCCGCCGAACTGGGCGCCGAGCCCGGGTATCGGGACCGGTTCCGCCGCGAAGCCCACACCGCCGCCCGGCTCGCCGAACCTCACATCATCCCGATTTACGACACCGGCGAAATCGATGGCCAGCTGTATCTGGTGATGCCGGTCGTCAACGGGACAGACCTGGACACCCTGCTGCGAACCGACGGAGCGATGCCTCCGGCGCGAGCGGTGCGAGTCATCGAGCAGCTGGCCGCGGCGCTGAACACGGCCCATGGTCACGGGTTGGTTCACCGGGACGTCAAACCGTCGAACGCGTTGCTGACCGGTGATGATTTTGTCTATCTGATCGACTTCGGAATCGTCCACGACGCCGAGGCGACCCGATTGACGCGGACCGGATTCGTGCTGGGCACCTTGAGCTACATGGCCCCGGAGCGCTTCGAGACCGGCATCGCCGATGCCCGCAGCGATGTATACGCGCTCGCATGTGTGCTGCATGAGTGCCTGACCGCGCAACCGCCCTATCTGGGTGACAGCCTTCCGCAGCTGATGAATGCGCATCTCAACATGCCTCCGCCGGCGCCGAGCGGCGCCAGCGCGGACATTCCGGTCAGGTTCGACGAGGTCGTCGCCTTGGGCATGGCCAAAGATCCCGGGCGGCGTTACCAAACCGCCGGCGAGCTGGCCGCGGCCGCGCGTACCGCGCTCACGGCGCCAAGCCCGGCGCCGACCGCGCCACGCCGGTCGCCCACTGCCCCACGCCCGGCGCCGACGGCGGCCGATCCCAAGCTGACCGAGCCAGGTCCGACCATCCGGCCCGCCACGTCTGCGCCACCCGAGCGTCCTGCGCTCCGGCGACCCGCGCCGCGGCGTAAGGGCGACAACCGCTGGCTGGTGCTGGGCGTCGCCGCGGTCGTCGCGGGGGCCGCCGTCACAGGCGTAGGCATCTATTTCGCGACCAAGGGCCCGAACAACGCCCCGGCGCCTCCGGCTCGCGCTGCGCCCCCGGGCGCACCGGGCGCGTTGGACGGGCTCCTGCTCAGCCCCGCCGAAATCAATGCTGCGATGGGCGCCACCGGGATGACGGTCTCGACGAGTTTCAACACGCTGAGTGAGCCCAGGGGGGTGGTGGCACCGCCGGAGTGCCAATTCGTGGCGTCACCGAGCCAGACGGGTGTTTACGCCGGGAGCGGTTGGACCGCCGCGCGCGGGCAATCGCTTCGCGAGCCGGACCAGCCCTTCACGCATGCCGTTTACCAGCGTGTTGTGTTGTTTGCCTCGCCGCAGGCGGCAGCGGCGTTCGTCAACACCGCGTCGCAAAGCTGGTCGGCCTGCACCAATCGCAGCTACACCGTCACCGATAAGGACAGAACTACCGGTAAGGACGTCACTTCGCAGTTCACCTCGGGGCCGCTCGGCACGATCAATGGCGTACTGAGCATTCCCTCGGGACCGGTCGACCCCCGCGATCCGCCGTGTCAGCGGGCCTTGACCTCCGCCAACAACGTGGTGGTCGAAACGTCGGCCTGCGAGAACAACGTCACCGAGCAGGCGGTCAGGATCGCAACCCTGATCGCGGCCAAGATCCCCAAGTAGTCAGCGCAAAGCCCGACCCCGGACATGTGCGCTGCGCTTAGCCCGACTATGTTGAAGGTCACTGCGACGGCCCCAGACCCGACCCGTCACAGCAAGCCCGGTCACCGCCCGGCCGCAGCGTTCGAGGCGGCCCATACGACGGAGCATGGAGCAAGTTGAACGCCTACATACCCATCCTGGTACTGGGAGCGATTGCCGCCGCCTTTGCCGTGGGTTCGGTCGCGATCGCGAGCCTGGTCGGCCCATCGCGGTACAACCGGTCCAAGCAGGCCGCCTACGAATGCGGAATCGAGCCCACCGGACCTGCCGGACCCGCGGAAGCCGGTCCGCATGCGTCAACCGGGCAGCGGTTCCCGGTGAAGTATTACCTGACCGCAATGCTGTTTATCGTCTTCGACATCGAAATCGTGTTCTTGTATCCCTGGGCGGTCGCTTATGACCAATTGGGGAGGTTCGCGCTGGTCGAAATGGTGATATTCATGCTCACGGTTTTCGTGGCCTACGCATACGTGTGGCGCCGCGGGGGCCTGACCTGGGATTGAGGTAAGACGTGGGCCTGGAAGAACAGCTGCCCGGCGGGATTCTGCTGTCAACTGTCGAGAAGGTGGCGGGCTACGTCCGCAAAAACTCGCTGTGGCCGGCGACCTTCGGGTTGGCTTGCTGCGCGATCGAGATGATGGCGACCGCGGGCCCGCGGTTCGACATCGCCCGGTTCGGGATGGAGCGGTTCTCGGCGACCCCCCGGCAAGCCGATCTGATGATCGTGGCCGGGCGGGTCAGCCAGAAGATGGCGCCGGTGTTGCGCCAGATCTACGACCAGATGGCCGAGCCGAAATGGGTGCTGGCCATGGGGGTGTGCGCCTCGTCCGGCGGCATGTTCAACAACTACGCGATCGTGCAGGGTGTGGATCACGTTGTGCCGGTGGACATCTACCTGCCCGGCTGCCCTCCCCGCCCCGAGATGCTGTTGTACGCAATCCTCAAGCTGCACCAGAAGATTCAGGAAATGCCGTTGGGCGTCAACCGGGAACAGGCCATCGCCGAAGCCGAAAAGGCAGCGCTGGAGGCCAGGCCCACCATCGAGATGCACGGATTGCTGCGATGAGCTCGCCCGACAAAGATCCCCAACAGGCGGCGAGCGAAGTGGGCGGATCTCCGGTCAGCACCGACGAAGAAGTGATCAGCGTGCGCCGGGGCATGTTCGGGGTCAAGGGATCCGGCGACACCTCCGGATACGGACGGCTGGTGCGCGAGGTCACCCTCCCGGGCAGCAGTCCGCGGCCCTATGGCGGTTATTTCGACGACGTCGCCGACGGGCTGGCCGAGGCGCTCAAGCGCGACGACCTCGAATTCGAGGACGCCATCGAGAAAGTCGTGGTTGACCGCGACGAGCTGACCCTGCACGTCCGCCGCGAGCTGCTGCCCCAGGTCGCCCGCCGGCTGCGCGACGAACCGGAGTTGCGCTTCGAAATGTGCCTGGGCGTCAGCGGCGTGCACTACCCGAACGAAACCGGCCGGGAACTGCACGCGGTCTATCCGCTGCAGTCGATCACCCACACCCGTCGCCTGCGGCTGGAAGTGTCTGCGCCGGACAGTGATCCGCACATTCCGTCGCTGTTCGACATCTATCCGACCAACGACTGGCACGAGCGCGAGACCTACGACTTCTTCGGGATCATCTTCGACGGCCATCCGTCGCTGACGCGGATCGAAATGCCCGACGACTGGCAGGGACATCCGCAACGCAAGGACTACCCACTCGGTGGCATTCCGGTGGAATACAAGGGCGCGCAGATACCTCCGCCCGACGAGCGGAGGGGTTATAACTGATGACCGACAGCGAAACCGTCCTGGTCGCCGGCGGGCAGGACTGGAACGAGATCGTCGCGGCGGCGCGCAACGCGGATCCCGGCGAACGCATCGTCGTCAACATGGGTCCCCAGCACCCGTCCACCCACGGCGTGCTGCGGCTGATCCTCGAGATCGAGGGCGAGACGGTCACCGAGGCCCGATGCGGAATCGGCTACCTGCACACCGGAATCGAGAAGAACCTCGAGTATCGGTACTGGACGCAGGGCGTCACCTTCGTGACCCGGATGGATTATCTGGCACCGTTTTACAACGAGACCGCCTTCTGCCTGGGCGTGGAGAAGCTGCTCGGGATCACCGACGAGATCCCGGAGCGGGTCAACGTCATCCGGGTGTTGATGATGGAGCTCAACCGGATCTCGTCGCATCTCGTCGCACTGGCGACCGGCGGCATGGAACTCGGTGCGATGACACCGATGTTCGTCGGCTTCCGGGCCCGCGAGATCATCCTCACCCTGTTCGAATCCATCACCGGGTTGCGGATGAACAGTGCCTACATCCGGCCCGGCGGCGTGGCTCAGGACCTGCCGCCCAACGCAGCCACCGAGATCGCCGAAGCCCTCAAGAAGCTGCGCCAACCCCTGCGCGAAATGGGCGACCTGCTCAACGAGAACGCGATCTGGAAAGCCCGCACCGAGGACGTCGGCTACCTGGACCTGGAGGGGTGCATGGCGCTGGGCATCACCGGCCCGATCCTGCGTGCCACCGGGTTGCCGCACGACCTGCGCAAGAGCGAACCCTACTGCGGATACCAGGACTACGAATTCGACGTGATCACCGACGACGGTTGTGATGCGTACGGGCGCTACATCATTCGCGTCAAAGAGATGTGGGAGTCGGTGAAGATCGTCGAGCAGTGCCTGGACAAGTTGCGGCCCGGTCCGACGATGGTCGAGGACCGCAAGATCGCTTGGCCGGCCGACCTGAAGGTGGGCCCGGACGGCATGGGGAACTCGCCGGAGCACATCGCCAAGATCATGGGCAGCTCGATGGAGGCCTTGATCCACCACTTCAAACTGGTCACCGAGGGCATTCGCGTTCCGGCCGGCCAGGTTTACGTGGCGGTCGAATCACCACGCGGCGAGCTCGGCGTACACATGGTGAGCGACGGCGGTACCCGCCCCTACCGGGTGCACTACCGGGACCCTTCCTTCACCAACCTGCAGGCGGTTGCCGCGATGAGCGAGGGCGGGATGGTGGCCGACCTGATCACCGCGGTCGCCAGCATCGACCCGGTCATGGGCGGGGTGGACCGATGACTTCACCCGTCCCCGCCGGACCCCCGGCGAACGGCGGCGAGCGGGTCTTCATCCGGCTCGGCCCGCCACCCGAGGAGCCCAACCAATTCGTGGTCGAGGGCGCACCGCAGTCGTATCCGCCGGACCAGCTGGCGCGGTTGGAGGTCGACGCCAAAGAGATCATCGGCCGCTACCCCAACAAGTATTCGGCGCTGCTGCCGTTGCTGCACCTGGTCCAAGGCGAAGACTCCTACATCACCCCGGCGGGATTGGAATTCTGTGCCGACCAACTCGGTCTGACCAGCGCGCAGGTGTCGGCGGTGGCGACCTTCTACACCATGTACCGTCGCGGTCCCACCGGCGACTACCTGGTCGGCGTCTGCACCAACACGTTGTGTGCCGTCATGGGCGGCGACGCGATCTTCGACGACCTCAAAGAGCACCTCGGCATCGGCAACGACGAGACCACCCCGGACGGGACCGTCACCCTGCAACACATCGAATGCAACGCGGCCTGCGATTACGCGCCGGTGGTGATGGTCAACTGGGAATTCTTCGACAACCAGACCACCGAGTCGGCGCGCGAACTCGTCGACTCACTGCGCTCGGGTGACCCCAAGGCACCCACTCGCGGCGCGCCGCTGTGCAAGTTCCGCGAGACGTCGCGCATCCTGGCCGGTTTGCCCGACCCGCGCCCCGACGAAGGCCAGGGCGGCGCCGGCGCGGCCACCTTGGCCGGACTGCGGGTGGCGCAGGAACACAACATGCACGCACCGACTCCTCCGGGGGCCGAGTCATGACAACTTCTTTGGGTTCACAGGCCACCCCGTTGACCCCGGTGATCAGCCGCTACTGGGACGACCCCGAGTCGTGGACCCTGGCGACCTATCAACGGCACGATCGTTATAGGGGCTACGAGGCCCTGCAGAAGGCCCTGGCGATGGAGCCCGACGCGGTGATCGCGACCGTCAAGGACTCCGGGCTGCGCGGGCGCGGCGGCGCGGGCTTCTCGACCGGGACGAAATGGTCGTTCATCCCGCAGGGTGACACCGGCGCCGCCGCCAAGCCGCACTACCTGGTGGTCAACGCCGACGAGTCGGAACCCGGTACGTGCAAAGACATTCCGCTGATGCTGGCAACGCCGCACCTGCTCGTCGAAGGCGTGATCATCGCCGCCTACGCGATCCGCGCCAGCCACGCCTTCATCTACGTGCGCGGCGAAGTGCTCCCGGTGCTGCGCCGCCTGCAGAACGCGGTGTCCGAGGCGTATCAGGCCGGCTTCCTGGGCCGCGACATCAAGGGCTCGGGTTTCGACCTGGAGCTGGTGGTGCACGCCGGCGCGGGTGCCTACATCTGCGGCGAGGAAACCGCCCTGCTGGATTCGCTGGAAGGCCGGCGCGGCCAGCCGCGGCTGCGGCCACCCTTCCCCGCGGTGGCCGGGCTCTACGGCTGCCCCACGGTGATCAACAACGTCGAGACCATCGCCAGCGTGCCGTCGATCATTCTCAACGGCGTCGACTGGTTCCGCTTGATGGGCAGCGAGAAATCGCCTGGCTTCACGCTGTACTCGCTGTCCGGGCACGTCACCCGCCCGGGCCAGTACGAGGCCCCGCTGGGCATCACGCTGCGTGAGCTGCTCGACTACGCCGGCGGAGTTCGCGCCGGGCACCAGCTCAAGTTCTGGACGCCGGGTGGGTCGTCGACGCCGCTGCTCACCGAGGAGCACCTCGACGTGCCGCTGGACTACGAAGGGGTTGGTGCGGCGGGCTCGATGCTGGGCACCAAAGCGCTGGAGATCTTCGACGAGACCACCTGCGTGGTGCGAGCGGTGCGCCGCTGGACCGAGTTCTACAAGCACGAATCATGCGGTAAATGCACGCCGTGCCGGGAAGGCACCTTCTGGCTGGACAAGATCTACGAACGGCTGGAAACCGGCAAGGGCACCCACGAGGATCTCGACAAGCTGCTGGACATCTCCGATGCCATCCTCGGAAAGTCGTTCTGCGCGTTGGGCGATGGCGCGGCCAGCCCGGTGATGTCGTCGATCAAGCACTTCCGCGACGAGTACGTCGCGCACGTCGAGGGCGGCGGCTGCCCGTTCGACCCTCGAGACTCCATGCTGACGTTGGACGGAAAGGGCTGATAACCCCGTGACAAGTGCCGCCAAGACCCAAACCGGCGACGGGGTGAGCCAGCCGGAGATGGTGACGCTGACCATCGACGGCGCCGAAATCAGCGTTCCCAAGGGCACTCTGGTGATCCGCGCGGCCGAACTGATGGGCGTCCAGATCCCGCGGTTCTGCGACCATCCGCTACTCGACCCGGTCGGCGCGTGCCGGCAGTGCCTGGTCGAGGTCGAGGGCCAGCGCAAGCCACTGGCGTCGTGCACCACCGTCGCGACCGACGACATGGTGGTGCGCACCCAGCTCACCTCGGAGGCAGCCGACAAGGCCCAGCACGGCGTGATGGAGCTGCTGCTGATCAACCACCCGCTGGACTGCCCGATGTGCGACAAGGGCGGCGAATGCCCGCTGCAGAACCAGGCAATGTCCAACGGCCGCGCGGACTCTCGCTTCACCGACGTCAAGCGCACGTTCGCCAAGCCGATCAACATCTCCTCTCAGGTGCTGCTGGACCGGGAGCGCTGCATCCTGTGCGCGCGGTGCACGCGGTTCTCCGACCAGATCGCCGGGGACCCGTTCATCGACATGCAGGAGCGCGGCGCGCTGCAGCAGGTCGGCATCTACGCCAACGAGCCGTTCGACTCCTACTTCTCCGGCAACACGGTGCAGATCTGCCCGGTGGGCGCACTGACCGGAACCTCGTACCGCTTCCGTGCCCGCCCGTTCGACCTCGTCTCCAGCCCCAGCGTGTGCGAGCACTGCGCGAGCGGATGCGCGGAGCGCACCGACCACCGCCGCGGCAAGGTGCTGCGCCGGCTCGCCGGCGACGACCCCGAAGTCAACGAGGAGTGGAACTGCGACAAGGGCCGGTGGGCCTTCAAATACGCCACCCTGCCCGACGTGATCACCACTCCCCTGATCCGCGATACCGACGGCACGCTGCAACCCGCGTCGTGGTCGCACGCCATCGTGGCAGCGGTCCAGGGACTCGAGGCCGCGCGCGGCCGCACGGGTGTGCTGGTGGGTGGCCGGGTGACCTGGGAGGACGCCTACGCCTACTCGAAGTTCGCCCGAATCGTGTTGGACACCAACGACATCGACTTCCGCGCCCGCCCGCACTCGGCCGAGGAGGCCGAATTCCTGGCCGCCCGCATCGCCGGCCGGCCGGTCACGGTCAGCTACACCGACCTCGAGTCGGCCCCGGTGGTGCTGCTGGTCGGGCTGGAACCCGAGGAAGAATCGCCGATCGTGTTCCTGCGGCTGCGCAAGGCGGCCCGCAAGCACGGCGTACCGATCTACGCGGTCGCCCCGTTCGAAACGCGCTCGCTACGGAAGATGTCCGGCCGGTTGCTCAAAACCGCTCCCGGCGCCGAGCCGGCCACACTGGACGGCCTGGCCACCGGCGAACTGGGCGACCTGCTGGCCACCCCCGGCGCGGTCATCATGGTCGGCGAGCGACTGGCCGCCGTGCCGGGCGCACTGTCCGCCGCCGCACGGCTCGCCGACACCACCGGCGCCCGGTTGGCGTGGGTGCCGCGGCGGGCCGGCGAGCGCGGCGCACTCGAGGCCGGTGCGCTGCCCGCGCTGCTGCCCGGCGGCCGTCCGCTGGCCGACGACGCGGCCCGCGCGCAGGTCAGCGCCGCCTGGCACGTCTCCGAAGTGCCGTCGACGCCGGGACGCGACGCCGACGGCATCGTCGCCGCCGCCACCGATGGAACCCTGGGCGCGCTGCTGGTCGGCGGTATCGAACCCGCCGACTTCGGCGATCCGGACGCGGTGCTCGCCGCGCTGGACGCCGCGGGCTTCGTGGTCAGCCTGGAACTGCGGCACAGCGAGGTCACCGAACGCGCCGACGTGGTGTTCCCGGTCGCGCCGACGACGCAGAAGGCCGGCGCCTTCGTCAACTGGGAGGGTCGCTACCGCGGGTTCGCCCCCGCGCTGCACGGCACCACCCAGCAAGCCGGCCAGTCGGACCACCGGGTGCTTGACGCGCTGGCCGACGAAATTGGCGTCTACCTGGGACTGTCCACTGTCGAGGCGGCCCGCCAGGAGCTGTCCGGGCTGGGCACCTGGGACGGCGAGCACGCCGCGAGCCCCCAGGTCGCCGCCCCGCAGGCGCCCCAACCCGGGGCCGGCGAGGCGGTGTTGACCGGCTGGCGCCAGCTGCTCGACGCGGGCCGGCTGCAGGACGGCGAGCCGTATCTGGCCGGCACCGCGCGCCCGCCCGTGGTGCGTTTGTCGCCCGACACGGCGGCTGAGATCGGCGCCGCCGAGGGCGACGAGGTGACGGTCAGCACCGCGCGCGGCTCGATCACCCTGCCGCTGACCATCACCGACATGCCCGACCGGGTGGTGTGGCTGCCGCTGAACTCTCCGGGTTCGGCGGTGCACCGGCAATTGGGCGCAACAATCGGAAGCACAGTGAAAATCGGCGCGAATCGAGTGAACTCATGAATTCGAACGTCTTCGGACGCGACGTCTGGTGGCTGGTACTCGGCAAGTCGCTGGCG
>NZ_DATJYB010000017.1:0-35895 GCF_035499775.1 Mycobacterium sp.
CGTCCCGGGAGTTCCGTCACCGATCAGCTGACGCCCCAACAGGGCCTGGGTGGGCGCGTTGACCATGCCCAGCAAATCCTGCTCCGCCGCCTGCAGCGGGCTGGCGCTGGCCGCCTCGGTGGCCAGATACGACCCCGCCCCTGACGTCAGGGACTGCACGAACTGTTGATGAAACGAGCTGGCCTGCGCGCTGAGCGCCTGAAACTCCTGACCGTGGCCGGCAAACAGCGCCGCGATCGCCGTCGATACCTCGTCAGCGCCGGCAGCCATCAGCCCGGTGGTCGGGGCGGCGGCCGCCGCGTGCGCAGAATTAAGCGCCGAACGGATGCTCGCCAAGTCCGCCGCCGCCGACTCCACCAGCTCAGGAGCCACGACCAGAAGCGACACGCCAGTTCCCCCTCGCGTCAACGCCGATCCAGATGCGCCTAGAGCGTATCGGGATGATGTCTCGGCATCTCAGTTTTCAGCGCACCAGTTAACTGCAACTTCACGCATCCGCCCCGAACGGGCCTCGTCGGACGCCCCCGGAGGCGCCGTGTTCGGCAGTATGTCAGCATTTGGACATGATTGAACGCAGTCTTGCCCGCTTCCTCGGTGTCTTCGTCGTGACGACGTGGGCGCTGCTGAGCGCGCCCTTCTACAGCCCGGCCGCTTCAGCCGACCCATGCTCCGACGTCTCGGTGGTATTCGCCCGCGGCACCCATCAGGAACCCGGTCTCGGCAATATCGGCCAGTCCTTTGTCGACTCGCTCACATCCCAGGCCGGTGGGCGGTCCGTCGGGGTCTACGCCGTCAATTACCCGGCCAACGACGACTACCACCACAGCGCGACGGCCGGCGCCGACGACGCGAGCGCTTACATCCAGAACACGGTCGCCAACTGCCCGAACACCAAGCTGGTGCTCGGTGGCTATTCCCAGGGCGCGACCGTGATCAATCTGGCCAGCACCCAGATGCCACCCACGGTCGCCAGTCACGTCGCGGCCGTTGCCCAGTTCGGCGAGCCGACTAGCAACTTCTCCAGCATGTTGTGGGGCGGTGGGCCGCTGCCGGCGCTCAGCCCGCAGTACGGCGGGAAGACCATCAGCTTGTGCGCTCCCGACGATCCGATTTGCTCTGGCGGCGGGAACATCATCGCCCACGTCTCCTACATCGAGGCCGGGATGACCAACCAGGCCGCGACGTTCGCGGTCGGCAAGCTGGGCCCGGCGCACTAGCCTTTTGCGGCTGCTCGGCGGGTAATCTTGCCAGGCATGTCGCGAGTTGTCGCGGTGCCGATCGCGGTGGCGGCCATGGCTGTTTTCGGGACGGCCGGATCGGCGTTCGCAGATCCCCCGCCCACCCAGGTGGTCACCGCGGTGGCCGTCGGGCCCGACGGCCGGCCGATCAACGGTTACCGCGATGCACCCGGGCAAGGCAATGTTGCTGAGGTCACCGATTGCACAACGCCGTCGCCGTCGGCGGTGGCTGACAATGTCTACTCCTGCTCCCCCAGTGCTGCGGGCGCCGGGACTTGCTGGCCGTCGACGCCCGGATCGCTGTTGTGCGTGGACAACCCGTGGGACAAGCTTCTGCATCGGGTGGACTACGGCGGTCAGCTGCCTCCCGTGCAGCACACCGCTACACCGGACCCGTTCGCGCTGCTACTGGATGACGGCACCCGTTGCTTGTTCCGCAACGGCGGCGCCTGGGGCGGCCGCGCCGACGGATACGTCGGCGTCTACGGGTGCGGCGACCTCGCGGTCCTGTGGCTGCCCAGTCAGGGCGCCGGGACGTGCATCGACCGCTCCGGTCCGGTCTGGACGGTCAAAGTCGGTCGGCTCGGCGCACCTACCGCCCAGCTCCCGCCGCCCCAGACCCGCGCGGTCGGGACGGCGTGGTTCGCCGGCGGTTGAGAAAACGAAAGCCGCACACGACTCAGTCGACGCGGTCGCAGACGCTTTCTGGCTCTTCGCCGTAGGTCGGGTCGCCGGCCGCCGTCGGAGCACTGCTGGATTCAGCCGCCTGATCGCGGCCCAACGCGACGGCGGCCACGACCATCGCCGCCACCGCCACCACCAGCGCCAGTGCAGCCGAGCCGCCGGCCGCCAGGTGTTCACCGAGCACGACAACCCCCAGCAAGACAGCGACGACCGGTTCACCCACCAACATGATCGGCACCGACGTCTGCAACGCGCCCGCGTGGAACGCCGACTGCTGCACCACGGTTACCGCTACCGCCAGCGCAACCAGCACGTAAGGCGCCGGGACGGTGAGGAGTCCATCCCAGCCGCCGACAGCGAACCGGTGCGTGCAGATCTTGGTCAAGACGGCGATCATGCCAAGCAGGATCGCCACCGCAACCGCGAGCAACATGGCGCGCACCCGTCCGGCGGCGCGGTGGGCAGCGACGACGCACCCGATCACCGTCGGCACTGTGATCGCCAACGCCAGGGTCCAGGCCGGTATCGGGGGGCGGTTATGGCCCTCATGGGGCTGGCCGACAAGGACGAATATCGCCAGCCCCGCCGTCAGCAGCAGCGCCCAACCCCAGTCGGCCCAACTGACGCGGTGGTGGGACAGCTTCGCGCTCAACGGCAACGCGAACAGCAGCGACGACACCAGCAGCGGCTGGACCAGCAGTAAGGACCCGTGAGCCAGCGCCACGGCTTGAAACACGTAGCCGGCGACCGCCGCGAGAGTTCCCGCCCACCACAGCGGCTGACGAACCAAGGCCTTGACCATCGTTCCGGACAGCGCCTCATCACCGGGAACGGCTCGGGTGGCTCGTTGCCGAACCACGATGCCCACCGCTGCCCAGAATGCGGCAAGCAGACCCGACGAGATCGCGACCGCGTGTACCGTCACCCAACCCATCACGGCGAACATACCCCGGATTTCGGCAGGACTAACCCGGCGAGCGCTGGGGCTGCCGGGGGTTCCGGTGCGGTTGCTGCTGAAGTCGGCTTATGGTGGCCGTGTTTCGTGACGTTTTGTGTGCCGCGTGCGGATGCGAGGAGGAGGCGTGGAGGGGGCCCCGTTCGGGCGTTACCGATTGGTGCAACTGCTGGGTCGCGGCGGGATGGGTGAGGTGTGGCGTGCCTACGACACCGTGACGAATCGGGTGGTAGCGCTCAAGGTCCTGTTGCCGCATCTGACCGACAATCCGGGCTTCGAGCAGCGATTCCGCCGCGAGGCGTTCACCGCGGCCGCGATCAGCGAGCCACACGTGGTGCCAATCCACAATTTCGGCGAGATCGACGGCCGACTGTATGTCGACATGCGACTCATCGAAGGCCGCGACCTGCATTCACTGCTGACCGATGGGCCGCTGAGCCCGACGCGTGCGGTGATGATTATCGAGCAAATCGCGTCCGCGGTCAGGGCCGCCCACAACGCTGGGCTGATTCACCGCGACATCAAGCCGTCGAACATCTTGATCGCCGACAATGACTTCGCCTACCTGATTGATTTCGGCATCGCCCGTACCGCCGACGAAACCGCCCTGACCACCAGCGGGAGTGTGATCGGGACGTGGGCTTACATGGCCCCGGAACGTTTTCGCGCCGAGGCGGACTGGCGGGCCGACATCTATGCCCTGGCCTGCGTCCTGCACGAGTGTCTGACCGGCGCCCGGCCGTTTCCCGGAAACAGTCTCGAGCAGCAGTTCGCCGGGCACCTTACGACTCCCCCGCCACGCCCGTCGGTGATTGCGGCGGGTGTGCCGCCGGCCGTGGACGAGGTGATCGCCAGAGGCATGGCGAAAGATCCCGGAGATCGCTACCAATCCGCGACGGATTTGGCCAACGCCGCTCGGGTCGCCGTCACGTTCCCGGCCGCGCCCGCGCAGCCCGCCTGGGTGATCCCGCCTACCCCAGTGGCGCCGTGGCAGCCGACCGTGGCCGGTCCAGTCACGCCACCTGTTCCGGCCCGCCGGCGACGCCTCAGGCCTAGTCGCCGCACGGTCGCGGTTCTGGCGCTTCCGATCGTAATCCTCATCGCGGCAATCGTATTCGCAGCGATAACGACCCGGCTCTACCTCGCTGACCGTTCCGAGGCGGACGCGAAACGTGCCATCGTCCACGACGCCACCGACGCGGTTACCACGCTGTGGAGCTATACGCCGGAGGACATCGACGGTTTGCCGGAACGGGCATCCCGCTACCTGGTCGGCGATTTCGAAGCTCAGTATTCCAAGTTCGTCAACGCGATCACGACGCCGAATAAACAGGCCCAGGTAACGAGCAAGTCGCAGGTGCTCGGAGCGGCAGTCGAGTCGCTCGCCAACTCGGAGGCCACCGCGTTGGTTTATGTCGACACGGCCAGTACTTCGCCCCAGACGGGCAACAACCCGTCGCTCAAGTACATCTCTTACCGGGTATTCATGCAGAAGCACGATTCTCGGTGGCTGATCGCCAAGATGACCACCGTCACCTCCATGGATCTCCAACCCAAGTTCCCAGCAGGACCCCGATGACCCGGGTGGCGATACTCGACGACTACGCCGGCGCGGCCCTCGACCTGGCCGACTGGTCACCAGTGCAGATGCGTTGCGACGTCACCGTTTTCGACCGACACCTGGCCGAGGCGGAGGCCGCGGACGTGCTGCGGCCGTTCGATGTGGTGTGCACGTTGCGTGAGCGCATGGCGTTTCCGCGCACCCTCATCGAACGGCTGCCGAACCTGAAACTGATCACGATCGTCGGCAAGCGAGTGCCCAACTTGGACATGGCCGCGGCCAGCGAATGCGGCATCCTGGTCGCCCAGTCGGACTTCGCCAATCCCCGATTCGCCTCGGTCCGCGACGCCACCCCGGAGTTTGCCTGGGGTTTGATGATCGCGACGGTGCGCAATCTTGCCGAAGAACATCGGCGCATGCGTGACGGTGCGTGGCAGACCACCGTGGGTGTGACGTTGTCGGGTAAGACGCTCGGACTCCTCGGCCTGGGCAGGGTGGGCAAACGGATGGCCAAATACGCGAAAGCGTTTGGCATGGAAGTCATTGCGTGGAGCCAGAATCTCACCGAGGAGGCCGCGACGGCAGCCGGCGCCCGCCGGGTGGAAAAGGCGGCACTCTTCGAAGAAGCCGACGTGGTGTCCATCCACCTGGTGCTCTCGGAGCGCACCCAGGGTCTGGTCGCTGAACCCGAACTGGCCCTGATGAAGCAAGACGCCTACCTGATCAACACTTCCAGGGGCCCGATCGTCGACGAGGCCGCTCTGATCGCCGCGCTGCGGACCGGGCGCATCGCCGGAGCCGGGCTCGATGTCTTTGACACCGAACCGCTTCCGCCCGATCACCCGTTGAGATCGCTGCCGAATGTGACGCTGTCGCCGCACCTGGGGTACGTCACCCGCGAGATGCTGGGCGCCTTCTACGCGGACAGCATCGAAGCCGTGGTGGCCTGGCTGGACGGGACTCCCGTTCGGATCGCCAATCCCGAGGCCTTGCCGGGCCGAATTCCTGAGGGCTGAGCATCGGTACTCTGGCGGACATGGCCATCGAGTCCACAATGCTCGCCCTCGGCACCCCCGCACCGTCGTTCACGCTGCCCGAACCGGCAACCGGCGCCGCCGTCAGCCTCGGCGACCTCACCGGTCCCGCGCTTGTCGTCACCTTCATCTGCAACCACTGTCCGTATGTGCAGCACGTCGCCGCCGGGCTCGCGGCGCTCGGTCGAGACCTCGTCGATCAGGGCGTCGCGATGGTCGGCATCTCCAGCAATGACGTCGTCACCTACCCGCAGGACGGACCCGACGAGATGGTCGCCGAGGCTCGCCGACACGGCTGGACGTTTCCGTACCTCTACGACGAAACCCAGGACGTGGCCCGGGCTTTCTCCGCGGCCTGCACGCCGGACACGTTCGTGTTCGACGGCGAGCGCCGGCTTGTCTACCGGGGCCAGCTGGACGACTCGCGCCCCAAGAACGGCCTGCCCGTGACGGGCGCTGACGTGCGGGCGGCGGTCGACGCCGTGCTCACCGGGCGGCCGGTTGATTCCGATCAGCGGCCGTCGATCGGGTGCGGCATCAAGTGGCGTTGAGCCGTGCAGCGCGTCAGGGGCCGTGCGGCGCCTCTGAGATCTTGCTGTCCGGAGTGCCCATCGTTTGGCAATAAATCATCACCGACGCGCGCGTAGCCGAGATTTCCAGATTGTTCGGGTCAGCTCCGCTCCTGTCCTTGAGCATCTTGCTGACTTCGTCGTTCTGCTTCTTCTCGTCCTGGGTCTTGAAGTCCTTGCATTTGGTGTCGCCGCCGGTGTTGATGATCTGTGAGGCCGAACATCCGCTGAACAGCAGCGCGGCGATTGCGATTGTGGCGGGTGCAATTGGCCTCATCGTTCTCCTTAGGTGAATGTGGTGGTAGATATTTCTTACACCGAATAGTCCACTTCCAAACACCGATCCGTCAGACGGTATTCGACAGCGTGATGCGCAGGACGAAACGTGGTTTGCGGCCGCGCGCCGCAATGGTTTCGATCAGGGTCACGACCCGAAACGCCACTCCGTACTTTCGCTTCATCATCGATTCGGTCCGGGCGACTTCCCCGGGGTCGGTGATCACCTCGGCAGTTCCGTCGAAGACGGGCCGGCCGGCCGGCACCTTCCCCGTGCGGCCGCAGACGGCGAGCCTCACCCGGGAATCGCGCCGGACGCGCTTGACCTTCCACGCGTCGGCCGGCGTCCACGCCAGCAGGTAGTTTCCGTCGCGGACGAGCCACATCGGTGCGGCGATGCCGTCCCCGTTGCGCTTGAAAGTCGTCAGCGACACGAACTTCTCGTTACCCAGTTGTGTGGTGGCGGCTTCGTTCATGTGTCACTGCTTACTCGTTATCATCCTGCGGTGCAACAGGATCCGGCGCAGACTGAGTGGACTTCTGCGCAAATCACATTGCAGTGCAGCGATTTTGCTGCGCAGCAGGTGCGTTGACCCCGGTTCGTGCGGCTCGAACTGCGGCGCCGGCGAAGCGGTATCGGGCTTAGAGGATTTTTTGAGGATCCACAAAGGCGGCGGGCAGATTCTCATTTCATCGACAACTCCACACCCCTCCCCCACACGAAAAGGAAACACCAAATGTTCACTCGATTCGCCAAAGCCGCTATCGCCCGCACCGCTTTCGCCACCGGTACGGTCGGCGTGGCCGCCCTGCTCGCCGCGGGTACCGCCAACGCGACCAGTGCCGCTGACCAGCAGTTTTTGTCGCTTCTGAGGCAGCAAGGCATCTCGGTCGACAGCCCGTCGGACGCGATCAACGTCGGCCACAACGTCTGCAGCTCGCTGGGAGAAGGCACCACGCCCCGCGACATCAGCGGAAAGTTGACCGCCGCCAACCCCGACATGAGCGAGCAGGACTCGTTGAACTTCATCGTCGACTCGGTGAAGTCCTACTGCCCGCAGTTCATGCACGACGACGGCAACGGAGGGGTGGTGATCAGCGCTGCCTGATATTTACACCGACAATTACAAAGCAGCGGTGCGGGCCTAGCCCGCACCGCTGCTTTGTGTTCGAGGCCCTCTGCGGCAGTGAAATTACCACTGGCGCAAGCTATTACACTGCGGTGACGACGATCGACTCCTGTCCCGTTTTCCAGGCCTTCATGAAAGTGGCGATGCTGACCCGCGCGTCGGCATGATCGGCACCGGGATCGTTGAGGTGAACGATCTCTTTGTTGGTGTCGATCCCGGTGACGACCAAGAAGTGATCGGCTTTGCTGCGCTGGTCGCTGGTGTCCCAAATGACCGCCGAATTAACCCAAGCGATGATCTTGCGGTCGCTGGCGCATGTCCAGTGATCTCGCCGACCACGTCGGCCACCGACACCAGACCGCAATTGTCCTCGAGCGACTGCTGCTGCCAGTGCTTGGCGGCCGCCGCCGGGTTGCCGTATACGCCGTTGGACGACGGGCTGTTCGACGCGGCGCTGCTGGTGGCCGACGACGCGCCGGGAGACGCCGCCACCTGGCCACACCCCGATGCGAGGGCGACGACGGCAATACCGATGCAGGCGTTGCGCGCCGCAGTACGCACCGCGATCGCGACCCGGGAGGTGGACATGGTGGCTACCGAAGGCAAGGTAGCACCCAGCGGACGCGTCAGTACGGCGAATTGCGCAGCTCAGGCTAGTAAGCGCTCAGTGCGGGAGCAGGCGTTGTTTCTGCTCGTTGAATTCCTCTTCGGTGAGGATTCCCGCGTCGCGCAGCGAGGCCAGTTCACGTAGCTCGGCAGCGATGCTCGTGATCGGACCGCCCGGCGGGCTCTGCGGCGGCTCCGCCGGCTGGCGTGATTCCGTCGGCTTGCGTGTCGGCGCCCCGACCCGCTCCCGCGGGGCCGCGCCACCAGCGCCGCCGGTTCCGGCCATGGCGCGCCCCGCCATGCTCGCCAGTGCCATCTGGCTGAACAGGCTTCCGGCACCTCCCGTCGAGGCTTCCGCGGCGGCCGCGGCACCGGCGGCCGGCAGTGTCGTCGCTCGAAGGCTTATCTCCGGGGCCTTCACGGCCCAACTCGCCGGCACCGACATCTTTCCGATCGTGTTCGCCTCGCCCAGGCCGGCCGAAACCGGCGAGCCCAGGTTGGTGATCACCGGAAACGTCGTCGGCGGGGCCGTTGCTGTCCCCGGCCAGCTCTGGATTCCCGCCCAGCCGCTCACGATGTCGTCGGTGTGGAAACCAGTCAGCGCACCGGCGACGTCGTAGGGAAGAGCCGTCGAGTCGACAGCAAGTCCCGCTGCGCCCAATTCCGGGTCGACGAAAAGGCCGCTCAGGTCCGATAGCAGGTCCAGCAGCTGCAGCGGTGACACGGCCGCAGCCGGGGCGGCGGCGGGGCTCGCGAGGCTGTTCAGCGCGCTGGGCACCGCCGACAACGCCTGTGTGACGTTTGACACGGCGCTCTGCGCGTTGCCGGCGGTGGTGCCGGCGGCTTGGGCGACCGCGGCGGACTGGCCCGCCTCCCCGCCACCGTCGGTGCTCGCTGCCGGAGATGCGAACGCCGTCAGCGTGCTCGCCGACGCCGACGAACCCGCATATGCGTACATCGCCCCGGCGTCCTGGGCCCACATCTCTGCGTAGTGCGCCTCGGTGGCCGCTATCGCCGCGGTGTTCTGGCCAAAAAAATTCGTCGCCATCAGCGCCATCAGCAGGCTGCGGTTGGCCGCAATCACCGGCGGCGGCACCGTTTGCGCGAACGCCGCCTCGTAGGCGACCGCCGCCGCTTGGGCCTGATTGGCCGTCTGCTCGGCCTGCGCGGCAGTCGTCCTCGCCCATGTCACGTACAGCGAGGCCGCGGCGGCCATCGTCGCCGATGACGGACCGAGCCAGGGCCCGGCGGTCAGCGCCGTGATCACCGACTGGTAGGCGCTCGCCGTCGAATGCAGCTCGGCAGCCAGCGTCTCCCAGGCCGCCGCAGCGGCCAGCATTGGTCCCGACCCGGGACCGACATACATGCGGCCGGAGTTAACCTCCGGCGGCAGTAATGCGAAATCCATGTCGTTTCCTCCGATCGGCTCACCGGCCCCCACGGCGCGGCCCCGAGTGAGCCAGCAAACCAACGCCATTCTGTGAATACGATATGTCGTGAAGGCTGCGTCTATCCAAACTGGCGATTCCGGCTATGCACCCCGCGTTCGCGCGGACGACTTGAATGCCCAGGCTGCACGGCCTTGCGATGAATTCCCGGCGCCCGACCGGTCATACCTGTGAGATCGGACAAATCGATAGTTTCGTTAGCAAAAATAGGGTGATTCTATGCCGCCCTTGCCCAACGCCTTGCCGCCTGTCGTCGACAACCGAACCTGGCGCGCCGCCCTCGACGAACTACGCAAGCGGGAGAAGGCCGCCACCCGCGAGTTGGACGCGATAGCCGCCCAGCGCCGCCGCCTGCCGATGGTCGAGTTGCCCGACTACACCCTGATCGGCGCCGACGGGCCCATCCGCCTCGTCGACGTGTTCGACGGCCGCTCACAGCTCATCGTCTACCACCACATGTGGTCGGACGGCGCGGACTGGCAGTGCGGCGGCTGCACGGGCTTCACCTCGCAGTTCACCCGGCTCGAGTTCCTCGACAACTACGACGCGCGCTTCGTCGTCGTCACCAACGGACCGATCGACGAGGCACTGGCCTACAAGCACAAAGTCGGCAACCGGATGGAGTGGTACTCGTCGTCGCAGAGCCCGTTCGGTGCCGACATGGACGCACCGCCGGGCGGGGGCTTCGGGGTCAACGTCTTCCTGCGCGATGGCGACACCGTCCACCGGACGTGGCACACGAACGGGCGGGGTACCGAGCAACTCAGCCACTCGTTCGCGCTCATCGACACGCTCCCCTGGGGCCGCCAGGAGGAATGGCTCGATTCGCCTGAAGGTTGGCCCTCGCGCCCTACATACTCGGGTTGGCTCGACTCCCCCGACATCGCCGCCGCTTACGGACCAGTGACAAGTGAGGACAACTCATGACCGCAACCGCCGAACACTTCGTCGTCACCCGCACCATCGCCGCCACCCCCGCAGAGATCTTCGCCATCCTGGTCGACCCGTCGCGCCACCAGAACACCGAGCCCACCGACTGGGTGCGCGAGGCGGTAGACACCGCGCCGATCACCGGCACCGGACAGATGTTCGCGATGAACATGTTCCTCGAACGGGCCGGTGGTCACTACGTCACGTACAACCTGGTCAACGTCTTCGACCAGGACCACGCGATCGGGTGGATCCCGGGCCGGCTCGACGATGCCGGCAATCACTCCGCCGGCGGCTGGTTCTGGCGCTACGACCTGGCTCCGAACGGGCAGGGCACAGACGTCACCCTCACCTACGACTGGACCGCCACGCCGCAGGATTTCCGCGACGAGGTCGGTGGGATGCCGGTGTTCCCGGAGGACTACGTCGCCGCGTCGCTGCAGACCCTGGAGCGATCCGCCACCAGTTAGTGGCTCGCGGGGCCGGTGGTGTGCAGCGCGCGCGGTCGTGTACAAGGGTCTGATGCAGGATCCGCCCTCCCGGCCCTTCGATTCGGCGATGCTGCGCGAAGCGATGACCCGCCGCTTGCTGCGCCGATCGGTGGCCGCCGGGCAAATCACGCTGCCGGCCGTTCCGGGCCTGATCGATGAGTACGTCGCAATGTGCGGCAAGCTCTTTGCCGCTGTGGGCGTGCGGTATTCACCCGAAGAATTCGCTCAGCTGAAGTCGGTGCTGGAAGGCGAGCTGGCAAAGGCCTACGCGGCATCCTCGCGGTCGAACATCGTCATCTCGTTCCACGCCCCCTTCGGGGTGGCCCTGAACTACCGCGTCACCGCCGAGTCGACCACGATCGGCGGCGCCTACGACGAATGGGTCACCACCCGCGAGGGGCCGCTGTTCGGCACCGAACCGGACGCGCGGGTGTGGGCGCTGGCCGGCGAAACAGCCGATCCCAGAAGCCATCCCGTGCTTGACATCGGCGCGGGAACCGGACGCAACACCCTGTCCCTGGCGCGACGAGGCCATCCCGTGGATGCGGTCGAGATGGCCCCGAAATTCGCCGACATCATTCGCTCCGAGGCCGAGCGCGAATCGCTTGACGTGCGCGTCTTCCATGGCGATGTGTTCGACACCATGGAGGGCGTTCGTGACGATTACCAGTTGATCGTCGCCTCGGAGGTGGTTCCCGACTTCCGCACCACGCAGGAGTTGCGCGGCGTGCTCGAACTTGCAGCCGATTGCCTGGCTCCCGGCGGACGCTTGGTATTCAACACCTTCCTGGCGCGCCCCGGCTACCGCCCCGACGACGCCGCGCGGGAACTCGCCCAGCAGTGCAATTCGATGATGTTCACCCGCGACGAGATGACGAGCGCGGCGGACCGGCTACCTCTCGAGCTCATCGCCGACGACTCCGCCGCCGAGTACGAGAGAACGCACCTGCCCGAAGGCGCTTGGCCGCCCACCATTTGGTTCCCAAGCTGGGCCGCCGGTCTCGACGTGTTCGACGTCGAGCCTGAGGAGTCCCCGATCGAGTTGCGCTGGCTTGTCTACCAGAAGGCCGGTCCGAGCACCCACCGATCCTGAGCACCCGGTTTGTTTGATGCACAACGGCTTTAGCGACCCAAACACCAGGGCAGCGCGATCAAGCGCTGATCTACCCGGCGACAAAGTCTTGACTGATTCCAGAAAAGGGCGCAGTATGAGTCATTGTGTCCGACACGGATTACACAGGGCAACTCCGGTTGGCCGGCCTGCGTGTAACCCGGCCCAGGCTCGCTGTTCTGGAGGCTGTGCACGACCGTCCACATGCCGACACCGAGACCATCTTTTCGGCGGTGCGGCTCGAACTGCCCGACGTCTCCCGTCAGGCCGTGTATGACGTACTCAATGCGCTGACCGCGGTGGGTTTGGTCCGCCGGATCCAGCCGTCGGGTTCGGTTGTCCGCTATGAGTCCCGGGTCGGGGACAATCATCACCACCTGGTATGCCGGTCCTGCGGGGTCATCGCTGACATCGATTGTGCTGTCGGTGAGGCGCCGTGTTTGACCCCGTCGGACGAAAGCAACGTCCTGGATGGCTTCGTTCTCGACGAGGCTGAAGTCATCTACTGGGGCCTGTGCCCTGACTGTTCGACTGCCGTTTCTCGATCACAGCCGTGATCACAGCCCGATTCACCAACCCTCGGAAGGAATGCTGTGTCATCTGATACACCTAGCACCAGCGACAGCGAAAACCCGGCAATCCCGTCGCCGACGCCGAAAGCGCATGCGCCGCGGACAAATCAGGACTGGTGGCCCGACCAGGTCGACGTCTCGAGACTGCACCCGCACTCGCCGCAGTCCAACCCGCTCGGCGACGACTTCGACTACGCCGCCGAGTTCGCCAAGCTCGATGTCGACGCACTCAAGGCCGATATGACGGCGTTGATGACCACCTCGCAGGACTGGTGGCCTGCCGACTACGGCCACTACGGCGGCTTCTTCATCCGGATGAGCTGGCACGCGGCCGGCACCTACCGCATCTACGACGGTCGCGGCGGCGGCGGCCAGGGCCTGCAGCGCTTCGCTCCGCTCAACAGCTGGCCGGACAACGCAAGCCTGGACAAGGCCCGCCGGCTGCTGTGGCCGGTCAAGAAGAAGTACGGCAACAAGATCTCCTGGGCCGACCTGATCGTCTACGCCGGCAATGTGGCCCTGGACTCCATGGGATTCCAGACGTTCGGCTTCGCGTTCGGCCGCGAAGACGTCTGGGAGCCCGAAGAGATCCTGTTCGGCGAAGAGGGCGAATGGCTGGGCACTGACAAGCGCTACTCCGGCAAGCGCGACCTGGCGCAGCCCTACGGCGCGACCACGATGGGTCTGATCTATGTGAATCCGGAAGGCCCCGAAGGCAAGCCGGATCCCGTCGCCGCGGCCGTGGACATCCGGGAGACGTTCGGCCGGATGGCGATGAACGACGAGGAAACGGCCGCCCTCATCGTCGGCGGCCACAGCTTCGGCAAGACCCACGGCGCCAGTGCGGACCCGGTCGGGCCCGAGCCGGAGGCCGCCCCGATCGAACAGCAGGGGCTGGGCTGGCAGAGCTCCTTCGGCACCGGCTCGGGCAAGGACGCGATCACCAGCGGCCTGGAGGTGGTCTGGACACCTACCCCGACCAAGTGGGACAACTCCTTCTTGGAGACCCTCTACGGCTACGAGTGGGAGCTGACCAAGAGCCCTGGTGATGCCTGGCAGTACACGGCCAAGGACGGCGCCGGTGCGGGCACGATCCCGGATCCGTTCGGCGGCCCGGGTCGCGCCCCGACCATGCTGGTCACCGACATCTCGCTGCGCGAAGACCCGATCTACCGAGAGATCACGCGGCGGTGGCTGGACCACCCCGAGGAGCTGTCGGTGGCGTTCGCCAAGGCGTGGTACAAGTTGCTGCACCGCGACATGGGGCCGATCTCGCGTTACCTCGGTCCGTGGATTCCCGAACCCCAGCTGTGGCAGGACCCGGTTCCGGCCGTGGACCATGCGCTGGTCGACGAGAAGGACATCGCGTCCCTGAAGCAAAAGGTGCTCGAATCCGGCCTGACCGTTCCCCAGCTCGTCAAAACGGCCTGGTCGGCCGCGGCGAGCTACCGCAACACCGACAAGCGCGGTGGCGCCAACGGGGGACGGCTTCGCCTTGAGCCGCAAAAGGACTGGGAGGCCAACGAGCCCGCCGAGCTGGACCAAGTGCTGTCCGCTCTGCAAAAGCTGCAGGAGTACTTCAACCGCACGGCATCGGGCGGCAAGAAGGTCTCGCTGGCCGACCTGATCGTGCTGGCCGGGTCCGCGGCGATCGAGAAAGCGGCAAATGACGCCGGCTACGAGATCACCGTGCACTTCGCGCCCGGGCGTACCGACGCCTCGCAGGAGAGCACTGACGTGGAGTCGTTCGCGGTGCTCGAACCGCGGGCCGACGGGTTCCGCAACTTCGTGCGGCCGGGCGAGAAGGCTCCGCTCGAGCAGTTGCTGGTGGAGCGGGCTTACCTGCTGGGTGTGACCGCTCCCGAGTTGACGGTGCTCATCGGGGGTCTGCGTGCCCTCGGCGCCAACCATGGCGGCAGCAAGCACGGTGTGTTCACCGACCGGCCCGGGACGTTGACGAACGACTTCTTCGTCAACCTGCTGGACATGGGCACCGAGTGGAAGGCGTCGGGCAGCGCGGAGAACGTGTACGAGGGTCGGGACCGGGCCACGGGCGATCTCAAGTGGACCGCGACCGCGAATGACCTTGTGTTCGGCTCGAACTCGGTGCTGCGCGCACTCGCAGAGGTGTATGCACAGGACGACAACCAGGGCAGGTTCGTGGAGGACTTCGTCGCGGCCTGGGTCAAGGTGATGAACAACGACCGGTTCGATCTGGCGTAATACCCGATCGTCGACCTGATGCGACGCCCCCGCCGGCCAACCGGCTCGCGGGGGCGTCGTGTCACCACTCGCCGCGGGCGATAAGAACCTCGCGCAGGAGGTCCGCGCGATCGGTGATGATGCCGTCGACGTCGATGTCGAAAAGTGCGTGCATCCGGTCGGGATCGTCGACCGTCCACGCGTGCACCTGACGCCCCGAAGCATGAACGGCCCGCACCAGCCCCGGCGTGATGACGGGCAGGCCGCCAAGCCGGGCCGGCAGTTGCACGCAGTCACTGTCGTGCAACAGCCGCCGGGCGTAGGCCCGGCTGCCGGGCGCTCTGGTCGTCAGCAACGCCAGAAACGCGCCGCTACCTGCCGAAGTGGCGACTCGCCTGGACAGCAGACGCAGCGCACGCCGGCGACGGCGATCGGAAAAAGAAGTGATCAGCACACGGTTGTGCGCGTTGAGCCGTTCAATGACGTCGACGGTCGGCTCGATGGCCGATGCGGCTTTGATATCGATGTTGATCCGGATGTCCGGCAGCGCGGACAGCAGGTCTTCCAGAGCCGGGATCGGCTCCCCCACACCCAAATTGGCCTCGCGGGCATCCCGCCAGCTCAACCGGTCGATCGGGCCGGGCATTCCGGACTCGGGCCCGAGCCTGCGGTCGTGCAGGATCACGGCTACCCCGTCACGGGTGGCGCGAACGTCGGTCTCGATGTAACGAAACCCGAGCTTCGCCGCCTCGTGGAACGCCGCCATGCTGTTCTGAGGTATTCCAGGTCGCCCGAGCGGCGTAAATCCCCTGTGCGCCATGGCAATCCGTCCGGTGTCGCGAAGAAATTCCACGGCACCCGTCTCGCCCATCAGCTAAGTATCCACCCGCGTCGGAAAGATGCGGGCACCGTCTTCGAGCGGCAGCCGCAGGGCGTTCACCAGATAGCTCACCGTCCGGTAGGTGCCGGCAAGCATCAGGAGTTCCAGGATCGCCTCGTCGCTGTGGTAGGCGCTCAACTGCGCCCATAGATCGTCGTCGACCGTGCAGCTGCTGTGCAGGCTGTCGCAGAGTCGGATCAGGACGCGATCGGAGTCATCCCAGCAATCATCCTGGGGCGCACCGGTGGTCAGCGAGGCGATCTGATCCTCGCTCAGGCCGGCCTTGGCGGCGAAGGTGCTCACATGCACTCCCCACTCGTACTCCGCCCCGCATCCCGCGGTGACCCGGTCGATGACGACCTCGCGCTGACGGCTCGTCAGGTGTCCCCGGTCGAGCAGGCCGGAGTTGAAGAACTTGAAGAACAGCCGGCGGTCGCGGGCCATCGTGGTGAACAACACCAGCGGCGGGTTGCCCCGCATGATCTCGTCGATGGCCTGCTGGATGTCTTCGGGTAAGGGCTGAGGAGCGGGCGAAATCCGTGCGCTACGGTTTTTATAGCATTCCATGCTGGCACTCTACGCGCTGATGCTACAAAATGTGAAGCATGACGACACCGCGGATCGGCTCACCCGTACGGGGATCGACCACCGGACGACCGATCATGGTCGCCCTCGATGCCCTGAGCCGGCGCGGTGCGCTGCGGGTGCTGTGGGAATTGCGCGGCGATCCGCTGACGTTTCGCGCGCTTCAGGCGGCATCCGACATGAATCCCGGTTCGCTCAACACCCGCCTCAAGGAACTGCGCGCGCTGCACATCGTGGACCACTCCGACGGCGGCTACCACCTAACCGATCGTGGGCGCTCGCTGATGGCGGCACTGAAACCACTTCAGGCCTGGGCCGACGACTGGGCACCACAGGTCGACGGGTAGGACGCGTCCACAGCGCGATGGTTGGTTCATTCCGGGGGCGTATCGACCGCGCAGCCGATGCCGGGAGCTCGTTGAATACGTCGATCCAGGGTCACCAGCGGAGTGTCGATGGTCTCGGCGAGGGCAACGTAGGCCGCGTCGTAGCTGGTGAGGTCGGCGCGCAATTGCCAGATCCGCGCCGCCAACGCCTCGTACGGCCAGAGTTCGACGGGCAGATCCACTAGATCGAGGTGGGCTTGTGCCGCCTGATCAGCACTGACGAGGCCGGCCAGTTCGTGCCGGCGAAGAATGTTCGAGCACTCAAACGGCATCAGGGCCGGGGCGCAGAGCTCAGCGCCGGCCAGGCGTGTCGCGACCCAGGTGCCAGCAGCTCCCGAGTCGAGCAACACGGTCACGATGGCTGAGGCATCGCAAACCAAGCGGCCCGTCATCGCCGGTCGGCGTCGCGGGCAGTCAACGTCGCGGCCGAATCGACGCGGACCCCTGTTGCAGTGACGCGTGCCCGGGCCCGGGCCAGCACCTCATCGACGCTCGGTTTGTCCGCAGCTTCCACCAGGAGTCCACGCAGGTATTCCTGCAGCGACTTTCCCGCTCGCGCGGCCCGTGCCGCCAGCTCGTCGCGAACCTCGTCTGGGACGTTTCTGATGGTCACCACAACCATGCATGCATAATAGCGCCGTTGCTGCTGTTATGCATGCACCAAGGCAGCTGCATGAGCGGACGCAGCATGGCGCCTCAACTACCGCTAACGATCCAGGTCCCACTGCCCGTAATCGGGCGCGAGGACGTCGTCCACATCCACCTTGATGCCGTTCAGAACGGGACCTTCGATGATCCCTTGATAGAGCACCGCCGTGGGCTCACGTTCCCCGTTCGACCAGGCCTTCGTCTGCCACACCCACCGGTGTCCTGGACTGGTCGAGTTCCCGATCACGCCGTCTCTGACCGCCCACCCACAGGCGTGGGCATGGCCGTAGATGCCGGTGCGGCCCACGCCCAGCACCGAGTTGATTCCCCGGAACCAGTCGACCGCAGTGCCATTCCAGGTGTTTTGGTCGATGTTGTCATCGACGCTGAAGAAGATCGGCGCGGAACCAGTGCCCCCGGCCGCGTTGTGCAGCCGCAGAGCGGTCTGAGCATCCGCGACTCCGCCGTCGTGCCCGCGGGTGAAATCCGACGGGTTGGCCCAACCGGGCTTGCCGTACTGGAAGTTGCTGACGATATGAAGGCCCGCTGCGCGCAGCGAGTTGGCGTACTCGCGGGTGATGGGCTTTGCCTCGAAATTCGCGCCGGGCCGGCATTCGGACACGTAGTTCACGACGCCGTCATAGCCCGCCGACTTGATCTCGTCCGGCGAGATTCGGCGCTCCGCAAAATCGATCAGCCTCATGTTGTCGGCTGATGCCTTCGGAGTGTCGATCGTCGCGGCCAACGTCCCCAGGCCCAGGAGAGCCGGAGCAGAAAGCGAATACTTGAGGACTTCGCGTCTGGAAACAGATCGCTGTCGCTCGGGTCGACGGGGCGCAGCCGAATCGTGCACCGCGAGATGGTAACAAAGTGGGTCTCGGCGGGACGAGGTCAGCTATATGAATCGGTTGCTGAACTTGACGCTGTCCAGCGGCCGGGCCGCGATCGTTTTACCATCGATCTGTGCCCCTCTTGTTATCTGCTAAATCAGTTACCGCCGGCCTAGTGCCGGCTGTTGTCGCGTCAGCGTTGACGTTCATCGCCGCAGTGCTACCGTCCGGGACGCCGGGCGCCGCACCGTCGGCCGCCGCAGCGAATTGCCCCGACGTGCAGGTCGTCTTCGCCCGCGGCCGAATGGAATCGGCCGGGCCAGGTGAACTGGGCCGTGCGTTTATCAACTCCCTGAGCTCCAAGGTCGGAGGTAGGAGCTTCGGCTCGTATGCCGTGAGATATCCCGCCGACACCGAGGTCGACGTCGGTGCCAACGACATGAGTCAGCACGTCCAGCAGATGATCAACAACTGCCCGGCGACTCGGCTGGTGCTGGGCGGCTACTCGTTGGGTGCGGCGGTCACCGACGTCGTGCTCGCGGTGCCGTTCTCCGCGTTCGGTTTCGACAACCCGCTGCCGCCGGGCGCCGATCAGCACGTCGCCGCTGTCGCGCTGTTCGGCAATGGAAGTCAGTGGGCGGGTCCGATCACGAACTTCAACCCGACCTACAACGACCGGACCATCGAGCTGTGTCACGGCGCGGATCCGATCTGCAACCCGGCCGACCCGAACACGTGGAAAGAGAACTGGCCGCAGCATCTCGCCGGTGCATACGTTTCGGCGGGTATGGCCAATCAGGCCGCCGATTTCGTCGCGAGCAAGCTCTAGCGGAACCGGCGCCGCGGCGAGCTATTGCGAAAGAGCAGCGGTTCAGCACGTTTCAGTCCCCAGATACCAACGGCTGCGGGGAGCGCGCGCTGGACCGGCAAGCCGCGCTGGATGCGCCGGGCGGTTACCAAAACGACGAGCCCGATCGCGCGCTTGCCCAGCGCCATCCGGCTGGTTCGTTGTTTCCAGGTTGGAGGTGTCGTGCCAGCGCGGCGGCCGAAGTGATAGCCGATCCACAGTGCCGTCATCAGCGCGGAAATAACCGCAAGCGCTGTCATGAAAAGAGCGTCCTTCGTCGCGGTAGCGAGAAGGTCACAGCGCAGATACACCTCGGCCAATAAGTTTGAGGCGATACATTCGCCTCAAACTTATTGGCTCAGATCGTTACGACGGAATATGACTTTTCAGTCAGCTTGATTTGACGCCGTCTACCGGCACCAAACGGAAACGTTCACGCCGGCGTTCCGGTGCCGAGGTGCACCCGGATGCCGCGGATAGCCGCTGCGAATCGCCGCTTTGCGCGGCAGCGCGTTGTTTGGCCAGAAATGACGGGTGGCGCCGCATCGCTTCCATGCGGGCGCGTTCACGCCGCTGAGCAGCAGCCCATGCCGGGTGTGACTGAAGGAAAACGACTGTCGCACCTTTTGCATTCGCCACGATCGTCAACTCTCTCTAGACCCGACTCGACCGCACTTGTTTGTGCGACCGTTAACCCACGACGATCTGGTAGACCCTTATCAAGGATGCCCAGGTAAACCTGTGATCAAACCTTTGTGATCCTGAGATTTCGCCGTGAATTTTGCGTAAATCCGGCGCCTGGCATGAGCCCGCCGGGGCCGATAAGCGGACTACGACGTGTTATTGGGGACGTCGAAGTAATCGCGCCACGCCGGTGATCTTGTCGTCACTCACCTCGAAGGCTCCGATGCCGCGTGCGTCAATCGTTTTCCCGTCGAAGGCGGCGGATCGCACCCTGGCCCGAGACCGTAGAGGTGGACACTGATACCCAGGCTGCTCGCCTTCGAGTACGGTGCGCTCATGCCCGATCGAAACCGTCGCTTCCTGCTCCGCGAACGCCCCTGCGGACGCATCGGTCCCAACACCTTCGAACTCAGCGAACAAGCGGTCCCCGAGATCGGGGACGGCGAGGCGCTGGTCCGCGTCGACTGGATCTCGCTCGACCCGACCAACCGCGCGTGGATCAATGACACGCCAACGTATTTGCCGCCGGTCGGCCTCGGCGAGGTGATGCGCGGGGGCGGGCTCGGCGCGGTCATCGCGTCGAAGAATCCGCACTACCAGGTCGGCCAGCTCGTCCAGGGCCTCGTCGGCTGGCAGGAGTATTACGTTGCCTCCGACGCCATGCCGCTGTTCCCGGTCGACGTCGCCGAGGGCGTGTCGCCGACCGCGTACATGGGGGCGCTCGGGATGACCGGGCTGACCGCGTGGATCGGCATCCGCGAGGTCGGCAAACCCAAACCGGGTGAGACGGTGGTCGTCTCGGCCGCGGCGGGTGCCGTCGGCTCGGTCGCCGGCCAGCTCGCCAAGGCCGACGGCGCGCGCGTCGTCGGGATCGCCGGCGGCCCGGAGAAGTGCGCGCTGCTGACCGAACAGCTCGGCTTCGACGCCGCCGTCGACCACAAAGCCGCCGATTGGTACGCGCAGCTCAAGGCGGCAACGCCCAACGGCATCGACGTCGACTTCGAGAACGTCGGCGGCGACATCATGGACGCGATCTTCGCCCGCCTCAACATCGGTGCGCGCGTCGCTCTGTGCGGCCTGATCTCCGGTTACAACGAGGCCGACCCGCCGCCCGGCCCGCGCGCGTTCGGCAACTTGCTGATCCAGCGCGCGACGGTGCGGGGCTTCGTCGTGCTCGACCACTTCGGACGGGTGGGCGAGGCGAGCGCCGAGATCGCGGGCCTGATCGCCGAGGGCAAGCTCACCCCCCTCGAGACCGTCGTCGAGGGGTTCGAGCAGCTGCCGACCGCGATCAACATGCTGTTCGACGGCAAGAACGTCGGGAAACTCGTCGTGAAGACATCCGGCTAACCGAACGCCATCACAGCGTCGCGACGACAAGGACTTTCGACCGGTCGCGGGGATCGACCCGCACCGGCACGTCGGCGCCGACCCGGATGTGCGGGGCGGTCGACAGCTCGAGTGCAACGCGCCGGGTCGCGCGGTACGGGTCGTGGTCGGGCAGGTGAACGTCCAGCTCCAGCTCATGCCAGGAACCCAGCATTCCCGTCCCGACGTTCTCGCGAATTCCGACGATCGTTGCTGTGCCGGCCAGCCCCTCGCGAGTCAGCCGCTCGCGCTCGGCGCGCAGTGCGTTGAGTTCGGCGAAGGCGTCCTCCGCCTGCCGCTTGTCGGCCCGCGTGACGCGCTGGCCCGCACTGGCCTTTCGCGCGCGATCGAACCAGCCCACGAACGTCAGCGTACGGTCGCCACCCGGTAGCGTGCCGCACATGTTCCGTATGACGGTCACGGACGTCTTCGCCATCCGCGGTCGCGGGGCTGTGGCTACCGGCCAGGTGGAGTCGGGGGAGGTGCGCGTCGGTGACACGGTCCAGGTCAACAACGGGCCTGTCGTCACGGTGGACGGAATCGAGATCTCCCGCAAGAGGGTGGACATGGCGACGATCGGCGACACCGTCGGCCTGCTCTTCTCGGCGGTCACCGACGGCCACCTTGTCGCCGGAGACCTCATCACATCGGCGGGCGCTCGAGGTTAGTTGTCCGGCGACATACTCATCCGCAAATTGCGCGGCCGGGTAAGTCGTTAAGCCCTAATGTTTTTGCCATGGCCAGCGAAGTCACGGTTCCGCAGGCCGATGATGCTGTCCCCCATCTGCACCGCGACCTTTCCAACCGTCAGATCCAGCTGATCGCGATCGGGGGCGCGATCGGCACCGGTCTGTTCATGGGGTCCGGACGCACGATCTCGCAAACCGGTCCGGCGGTCCTGCTGGTGTACGCGGTCATCGGGTTTTTCGTGTTCTTCGTGCTGCGCGCGATGGGAGAGCTGCTGCTGTCGAACCTGAACTACAAGTCGTTCCTCGACTTCGCGGCCGACCTGTTGGGACCCGCGGCGGGGTTCTTCATCGGGTGGTCGTACTGGTTCGCGTGGATCGTGACCGGTGTCGCGGAAATAGTTGCCATCACCGGCTATTCCCAGTTCTGGTGGCCCGACCTGCCGGGCTGGGTGCCGGCGGTGATCACCGTCGGCCTGGTACTCGTCTTCAACTTGTTCAGTGTCCGCAACTTCGGCGAGATCGAGTTCTGGTTCGCCCTGATCAAGCTGGCCGCGATCCTGTGCCTCATCGCCGTCGGCGCGATCCTGCTCGCGACCAATTTCGTTTCACCGCAAGGCCATCACGCGACCGTCGCGAACCTCTGGAACGACGGCGGGTTCTTCCCGACCGGCTTCATGGGTGTAGTCAGCGGGTTCCAGATCGCGTTCTTCGCGTTCGTCGGTGTCGAACTCGTCGGCACCGCCGCGGCCGAGACGGCAAACCCGCGTCGTACGCTCCCCCGCGCGATCAACGCCGTCCCGCTGCGGGTGGCGATCTTCTACATCGCTTCGCTACTGGCGATCCTGACCGTCGTGCCCTGGCGGCAGTTCGAGAGTGGCGAGTCCCCGTTCGTGACGATGTTCTCGCTGGCCGGGCTCGGCGCCGCGGCGTCGATCGTCAATTTCGTCGTGATCACCTCGGCCGCCTCCTCGGCGAACTCCGGAGTCTTTTCCACCGGGCGCATGCTTTTCGGCCTCGCAGACGAGGGCAGCGCCCCGGCGCCATTCCGCCGGCTCAACCGCGGCGGCGTGCCGGCGCCGGCTTTGCTCGTCACCGCTGTCCTGCTGCTGAGCTCCATTCCGCTGCTCTATGTCAGGGGTTCGGTGATGGGCGCTTTCACCCTCCTGACGACCGTTTCGTCGCTGCTGTTCATGTTCGTGTGGACGATGATCGTCGTCAGCTACCTGGTCTACCGCCGCCGGCACGCGCAGCGTCATGACGACTCGATCTACCCGATGCCGGCCGGCGTGGCGATGTCCTGGGCCGTCCTGGCCTTCTTTGCGTTCGTGATCTGGACGCTGTGCATGGAAAGGGCGACTGCGGTCGCCTTGGCGTGGTTTCCGTCTTGGTTCGTGGTTCTCGCGACCGGTTGGCTGATCGTCCGGCGCCGGCCCGGCCGCGCGGAGCAATACCGCCTGTTCCAGGCCGAAATGAACCACTCAGGGCAGCAGAACGACGCTGCCGGCTGACCCGGGCTTGACGGCCGTCAGAAAAAAGATCGAGCCGATTCGGGTTACGTAACCGCGCCCTTCGCACTATTGTTTCCTCGGCTCTCGTCCTCTGACGAGGGACAACGTTTCCACGAGCGGAAAGCGCACGATCCGGTATGACCACTCCAACTGATTCGCTCCACCACGAGCCCCATCACCAGCCGACGCCGGACGACGGACGGGCGCCCTCAATAGAGGCGGGCCACAGCGCGAGCGACCACCATGTCGCGCGCCAGCGTCCCCACGCCGACGGCGGTGCCCCCGAAGGGCAGGGACCCCCGACCGGCCCCGAGAAATCAGCGTCCGCGCCGGTACCCCAGCACCCCTTCGGCGACGACGGGCGGAACCTGCTGGCCACCCGCATGCGTCCCACGGCCGCGGGGGGTTGGCGCAAGACCATCGCCAACCTCACCGGCGGGCGCATCAACCCGGGACCGAGGGCCAAGCAGCAGCAGGCCGCCGAGTTGATCAGCCGGATTCGCGCCACGCTGGACGACGTGCACAAGGTGGCCTTCGTCTGCGCCAAGGGCGGGGTGGGCAAGAGCACGATGACGGTCGCGGTGGGTAACGCCATCGCCCGGGTCCGCGGCGATCGGGTGATCGCCGTCGATGTCGACCCCGACCTGGGCGACCTGTCGGCGCGGTTCAGTGAGCGCGGCGGGCCGGACGCCAACATCGAGCAGGTCGCGTCGCTGCAAAACATCGAGCGTTACTCGCGTGTGCGGGTGCACACCGTGCTCAACAACGACCGGCTCGAGCTGCTGAGCGCCCAGAACAATCCGAAAGCCTCATACACATTGGGCCCCGAGGACTACTCGGCCACGATGAAGATCCTGGAGCGGCACTGCAACGTGATCCTGCTGGACTGCGGGACGTCGATCACCGACCCGCTGTTCAACACGATCGCCGGTGATGTGACGGGCCTGGTGGTCGTGGCGTCCCAAGACGTGCGGGGCGTCGAGGGCGCCCTGGCCACCCTGGACTGGCTGTACGCGCACGGGTTCGAGCGGTTGTTGCCGCAGACGGTCGTGGCGCTGAACGCGACGCGCGACGGCCGCGCGCTTGTCGACCTCAAAGTCGCCGAGAACGAGTTGGGCAAGTTCGTCTCCAGCGTCTTCCGGGTGCCCTACGACCTGCATCTGGCCCAGGGGCTGGCGGTCGACTTCAGCGCTCTCAAACCGCAGACCCGCAAAGCCGTGCTGGCACTGGCCGGTGGTGTCGCACAGCACTATTCCAGCAGCCACGTGCGGCCTTATCGCGAGGACGACTTGGGCGCCTGGATCGAAATGATCCGCTGAGGCGCTCTGACCCGGGCTTCAGACCTCCCGGCCAGCACCCGAGCGGCCACCAGTGCGGTCAGCATCACGGCGACGCAGACCAGCCCGTCGTCTTTGAGGCCCCACTTCACCGCCGCCAGTGTTGCCGCCCCGGCCACGCACAGCAGCGTGCCGACCCCTACGCCGCGCCAGGCTGACTTGATGGCTGGAACGCCGTCCCATCCGGGCAGCGGGTTGTTCTCCAGCGGCCGCAGCGCGACGAACAGCACGGCCACGATCCCGGCCATGACGCAAAGTTGCTCGATGGTGGTCCCCAGGAAGTGCGGCTGGCCGGGATAGCGGGGATGCCCGAAGCTGTCGAAGAGCACATGGATGCCCAGCAGTACCGGCATGTGCCAGAGGTACAGCGTCATCGCGCCGGAGTTGCCGACGGCGGTCCACCACCACACCCGTGGACGCTGCGCCCAGCGGGCGATGGCCGGGGCGGCCGCGACGGCCAACGCGCTCAGGACGATCGCGTGCCCGGCCAGCAGCAGTGACGGCGGGAACATGTTGGTCAGACGTTGGCCTTCGATGCCGACCAGGCTCAGCGAGTACGGGCCCCACCGCACCAGGGCGACGTCGACGGCGAACAGCGCCACCGCGGTACCCAGCACCGCGCGTCGGCTGAGCAGCTGACGCCGGTAGGCGACGCCGAACATGGCCGGGATGAGCCAGACCACGAAGTTGAGATAACCGAGCGGCGCCGCCACGGCCCAGTGCAGCCGGACGGCGTCGACGACCGCGGCAACGCCATAGACCATTGCCACCCCGGCCGTGAGATGCTTGACGGTCATGATCCGCGACAGGGCCGGCATCGCCGCCAGCACCAGCACATAGGCACCGAGGAACCACAGCAGCTGGATACTGATGCCGGCGACGGACTGGTAGACGCGATGCGGCAGCACGGGATGCAGCATCGTCAGCGCGATCGCCCAAAAACCGAAGTAGTAGAACACCGGCCGGAACAGCCTGGTGCAGCGTTTCATCAGCCATCCGCCCCAGTTGGTGCCCGGCCGCCACGACGCGACACATGCTGCGGCTCCGGCGAAGAAGAACAGCGGCATGATCTGGAAAACCCACGTCAGGGCCTGGAACACCGTCGAGGTGGTGACCAGGTTGTCCCAGCTGAGCACGCCGTTGCGGATGACGCTGATCGCCATCACGGTGTGGCCGATCACCACGCCGAGCAGCGCGGTGATGCGGATGACGTCGACGACGCGATCGCGGTCGGCCGGGGTGCTGGCGGCCAGGTCGGTGGGGTTGGGAAAGCCCATGAGCCCCTTGAGGGGTGTCTGTTGTGTGGTCACCCGGAAAGCATCACTTTTCGCACGCTGCCGATGCCTGCGTAGTTCTACCCGTTTGCCCGCGTATTGCTACTCGAACTTTTTGGGATCGGTAGCCCGTCGCGCCGTCTGTACTTACCGCAACGACGACGCCAACGAGGCGACGCGCCAAAGGGAGAAAGCGAGAAAGTAAATGAAAATCCTGCCCGCCAACATCGAAGAGCAGATCAACCGTGTGGATCGCCAGCGCAGCCTGTGGATCGGGATCGGCGCCGCCGTCTACGCGGTATGGAGCGTCTACCGCATCATCTGGCTGCTCTACATCACGGCAACGTTCGGCCTGTTCTTCGGCTCGGTCTTCCAGTTCGTGCTGTGGGGTGTGACCGGGGCCGTCGCGGCCGTCGCGGCCGTCGGATTCCTGACCCGCTACAACAGAGGATCTTGACCTTCCGGATCTGGCGCCGTCTGCTCGCGCCGGGGGCTAGCGTGCCCGATATCAACAATGACGATGCCTGGGATATCTCGGCCGACGTGGCGGTGGTCGGATTCGGCGCCGCCGGAACCTGCGCTGCGCTGGCGGCCCGAGAGCACGGCGCCGAGGTTGTCGCGCTGGACCGGTTCGGCGGCGGCGGCACGACATCGTTGTCCGGCGGCATCATCTATGCGGGCGGCGGAACCGTCGTACAGCGCCGGGCCGGCGTGACCGACAGCACCGAGGACTTCCTGACCTATCTACAACTCGAAGTCGGCGACGTGGTGCGTCCCGAAACTCTGCAGCGCTTCGCCGGGTCCAGCGTCGAAATGATCGATTGGCTGAGCGGCCACGGTGTCCCGTTCGACCCGTCGATGTGCCCATACAAGGTGTCGTATCCGAACAACAAGTACTACCTGTACTACTCGGGCAGCGAGAATTCCGGCGGGTTCCGCGACGTGACCCGACCGGTACCGCGCGGGCATCGCGTCAAGGGCAAGGGCACCTCGGGAAAGAAGCTCTACGGCCCGCTGGCGCAATCCGCGCAGTCGATGGGTGTTCGTCTGTACGAGCACACCAGGGCAACGGATTTGATCACCGACGCAGCCGGTCGCGTCGTGGGCGTGCAGGCCCTCACGCTGAACAGCGCGCCGCGCTGGGTCCAGCAGCAGTTCGCCACCGCAGCGTCGCTGGCCGCCAAACCGGGCGTCTACTATCCGCCGCTGCGCAAGGTCATGGAGCACCGGATGCGTCGCCTGGAACAGCGGTACGCCACCCCGCTGCGGGTGCAGGCGCGTGGCGGGGTGATCTTGTGCGCCGGGGGCTACATCGCCAACACCGACTGGATCAAGCGGTACGCGCCGCAGTTCAGCTGCGGTTTGGCCCTGGGCACCACCGGCGACGACGGCAGCGGCATCGCCCTGGCCGTCAAAGCCGGGGGCGTCACCGACCGGATGGACAACGTGTCGGCATGGCGATTCATCACACCTCCCAGCGCGTTTTTGGGCTCGATCATCGTCGATCAACAGGGCCGGCGGATCATCGACGAAACCCGGTACGGCGCGGCCGCCGGGCAGGCGATGATCCGCAATCACGACGGCAAGGGCTGGATACTGGCCGACGCCGAACTGATGCGGGAGCGCCGCAAACAGGTTCCGGTGCAATCGATTTGGTTTCAGCGACTGCAAGGTGAAGGACAGGTGGTGCTGGACGCCAAGCGCGGCGCCAACCTCGACCAAGTGGCCCGCGCGGCCGGTGTGGATCCCGACGGGCTGGCGAAAACCGTTGCCGCGCACAACGATGCGATCGACGCCGGTGCGCCCGATCCAATGGGCAAGCCCGCCGAGTTCACCCGCCGCGTCGGGGACGGCCCGTACACCCTGATCAACATCTCGATCCGACGCAGTCTGCTCAACCCGACGCCGATGCTGACCCTGGGCGGCGTGCGGGTGGATGAAGACACCGGGGCCGTCGTCACCGGTTCCGGTGATCCTGTCCCGGGTCTGTATGCGGCCGGGCGCACCGCGATCGGTATCTGCTCCAATTCCTACGTCAGCGGATTGTCGCTGGCCGACTGCGTATTCTCCGGGCGACGGGCTGGGGCCCACGCGGCAGTCTATGGTGCCGAGCAGACGTAAAAGCACCCGAAAACCGCTGTTTTCGGGTGCTTTTACGTCTGCTCGCCCTATTTCGGGTTGCGCCACTCGGTGATCTTGCGGCCCAACGAATCCGCGGCGGTAGTGGCGGCGCGCCCCACGCCGTCGACGATGCCGCCCAGGCCGTCGCGGATGCCTTTGATCAGTGGGTCCTCGGACTGGTCGAAGCCATCCTTGTAATGGCGGGCGGCGTCGCCGAGGTCGTCGGAGAACTTGGCTTTGTGGTCGTCTTCGCGGCGCGGGTAGTCGCCGGACATCACCTGTCCGTAGCCGCCGGTGTCCACCCACTTGGTCAACGCGGCGGCGCGCAGCACCGAGAACGGATGCGTCTGCAGCTCCAGGTTGAGCAGCTTGAGCACCCCGTCGCGCATGTCGCCGGACCGGTCGTATTCGGCGGCCTGCGCCAAAAAGGCCTCTGAGTCGAGCTTGTCGAGCCGACTGCCGCCGGCGAGCTTCATCTCCACCCGGATTGCGGTGTCCAGGTCCTGGCCGCACAGCAAGCCGGCGCGGTCGCCCGACAGCTCCGACTTGCGCTGCCACTCCAGCAGCGCGGCGACGATCGCGCGCAACGCCCAACCGCCGATGGGCATGAAGCCGAACGACCGCGCCAACCGCATCAGATGCATCATCATCGTGCGGTACACCGCATGACCGGACAGTGCGTGTCCGAGCTCGTGGCCCACCACGAAGCGCAGCTCTTCGTGTGTCATCAGGTCGTAGATCCCCGAGGTGATCACGATGAACGGCTGGTCCATGCCGATCGTGTACGCGTTCGCCTCCGACGACTGGATGACGAAAAGCTCCGGCTTCGTCGGCGCGTCCAGCACGTCCACGCACTCGTCGAGCAGCGCATCGAGGTCGGCGAACTGGCGCGGTCCGACCCGGGCCGCACTGGCCAGATACAGCAGCCGGTGCTGGCGCTCGCGCAGCATCCCCGACATCAGCTTCAGGATCTGATCGAAGCCCTTCAGCCGGCGCAGCGCAGACAGTGCGGTCCGGTCGGCGGGGTGTTCCCACGCCCGTGAGCTGATCCCCGGGAACGAGGTGCGGGTCGTGGCGGGTGGCGAAGACATAGCTTCGAGCATAGGTCTGCCCATCGCGGAGTTACCGCACCCAAATGGAGCGTCGAGACTGCATCCAGCGCTACCAGCGGGCGATTCCGCGCGCTCTCAGTGCAGCTTCGACGCCCTCAGTGCAGGCTCGATTCGACGCCGCGCCCCAGGAACCTTGACCCCACGACACGCACAATGCTAAGCAAGTGCTCAGCATCCGGGTAACAGACGAAGGGATCCACGGTGACGCTGCAGACGGTATTGGACGAAATTCGCGAGCGACCCGGCACGGGGGACGTCATCACGGTCATCGATCCCGCGACCGAAGAGCCGATCACCGAATTCGCCGACTGCGGCGGAGAAGCCGTCGACCAGGCCGTCGCGCGCGCCAGGACTGCCTTCGAGTCGGGCGTCTGGGCCGGGCTGCCGGGGCGCGAGCGGGCCAAGGTCATGTGGCGCATCGCGGACCTGATCGACCAGCACGCCGAGGAGTTCGCCCAGCTCGACTCGCTGAACACCGGCATGCCCCTGATGCAGGCGCAGTTGCAGATTCCCACCTGCGCCGAGTTCTTCCGCTACTACGCCGGATGGTGCAGCAAGGTCCGTGGCAACGCCTTCGACGTCAAGACCAGCGGCATCGCGTCGGACACCTATGTGGACATGCACGCCTACACCCTGAAAGAGCCCTTCGGCGTGGTGGGGCTGATCTTCCCGTGGAACGGCCCGATCTTCAATGCCAGCGCCAAGCTCGCGCCGGCGCTGGCCGCAGGCTGCAGCATGCTGGTCAAGCCCGCTGAGGAAACACCGCTCTCGGCGTTCCTGCTCGACAAGCTCATCGCCGAGGCGGGCGTGCCCGAGGGCGTTGTGAACCTCCTGACCGGCTACGGCCACACCGCCGGCGCGGCGATCACCGCGCATCCCGGCGTCGAGAAGGTCGCCTTCACCGGGTCCACCGAGGTCGGCAAGGAGATCGTGCGAGCGTCGGCGGGCAACCTGAAGAAGGTCATGCTCGAACTCGGCGGGAAGTCGCCGGTGTTGATCTACGACGACGCCGACCTGCGCAAGGCGATCCCGATGGCGGCGATGGGGATCTTCGTGCACTCCGGTCAGGGCTGTGTGTGCGGGTCGCGGATCTTCGTGCAGCGCGGCGTGTACGACCAGGTGGTGGAAGGCCTCACCATGGTCGCGAACTCGATCAAGCTGGGCGGCCCCAAGGAAGAGGGCTGCGTGAGCGGCCCACTGATCAGCGCCAAGCAGCTCACCCGGGTCATGGGCTTCATCGACGAGGGCAAGAACGAGGGCGTCGAGGTGGTCACCGGCGGCCACCGGTTGGACCGCAAAGGCTACTTCGTCCACCCGACCGTGCTCACCAACGTCGACCGCGGCATGCGGCTGTACCAACAGGAGATCTTCGGGCCCGTCGTCACCGTCCTGCCGTTCGACGACGACGACGAAGCCGTGGCCATGGCCAACGACACGACCTACGGTCTGGCCGCCACCGCCTGGACGAACAACCTCAGCCGGGCGCATCGGCTGGCCAAGCGGTTGGACGCCGGAACCGTCACGCTGAACTGCCAGTTGGTCTTCGATCACGCGGTCCCATTCGGGGGCTACAAGCAGTCCGGATGGGGTCACGAGTTCGGCTGGGAGGGCATCGACGCCTACCTGAAAACCAAGTCGGTGTGGGCCCAACTTTGAATTCACGTTTTCGCCCTGTACGGCCTCGGCTGCTATGGTGCTGTGCTTATGCCCGAGATGGATCGTCGCAGCATGATGTTGATGACGGGCTTCGCGGCACTGACAGCCGCGATCCCGCTACCCCAGGCCGGGGCTGAGCCGGGGCGCCAGTCGCCGGTGCCCAAGGCGCCAAACGGCCAGCCTGGGCCCTATATCTTCCAGGATGAGTTCGACGGCCCGGCCGGCTCGGCTCCGGACGGGTCGAAGTGGATGGTGGCGCGCGCCCGCGAAACCATGAAGGACCCGACGTATTGGGAGCTGCCCGAGCATGTCGGGCAGTACCGCGACGATCGGCAGAACGTCTTCGTCGACGGCAAGTCCAACCTCGTCCTGCGTGCGGCCAAGGACGGCCCCACCTACTTCGGCGGCAAGGTTCAAAGCTCCTGGCGCGGCGGCGTCGGCCATACCTGGGAAGCCCGCATCAAGTTCGACTGCCTGACGGCCGGCTGCTGGCCGGCATTTTGGCTGGGCAATGACGATCACGGCGAAATCGACGTCATCGAGTGGTACGGCAACGGCAGCTGGCCCTCGGCGACCACGGTGCACGCGAAATCCAACGGCGGCGAATGGAAGACCCACAACGTCGCGCTGAACAGCGGCTGGCACACCTGGCGCTGTCAATGGGACGCGGCCGGTATCCGCTTCTGGCAGGACTACACCGACGGCGCGGCCCCCTACTTCGACGTCCCGGCCAGCTCGCTGCCGGACTGGCCGTTCAACGAGCCGGGCTACACGGCGTTTCCGGTCCTGAACCTCGCCGTCGCGGGTTCCGGCGGCGGCGACCCCGGGCCCGGCAGCTATCCCGCGCAGATGCTCGTCGACTACATCCGCGTCTGGTAGACGCACTCAGTGGGTCAAGCGGGCCACGGCGTTCCAGCGCTCTCGGGCGCCCGGACGGCGCGGATCAGGCTTGGACAGCCGCGTATACAGCCGCAGCATCGGCGGTAGGCGGTGGAAGCGTTGGGCCGCCGTCATCAGTGATTCCGCCTCCGCGGTTCGCCAACCGAGGTTTTCGAAGTAGCCGAACCCGTTCTCCGGTGCGAACGTCCACGGCGCATTCTCGAAAAGGCCGACCATCCGCTTGTTCATCATCTTCTGCAGGCCGGGACCGACGATGTCGAGCATCCACCACGCGACCTCGGGCCGTTTGATCGCCTGAGACAGCGCGTCGACGTCGCGGTCTTCCAGATACATCACCAGGCCCTCGGTCAGCACCAGCGCCTTCGTGGCGCCGTCCAGCGCCTCGTCGAAGAAGGCGTCGCGGGCGCCCGGGTCGGCCAGATCGACGTCGGTCCGGGTCAGCCGGCAGCGCGGGGTCTCACCGGAGAGCAGCTGCGCCTTCTCCGCGAGCACTCCGGGCAGATCCGCTTCTATCCAGCTGAAGTCGGCCGGCAGGTCCAGCCGGTAGGGCCGCGTGTCCAAGCCGGCGGCCAGGTTGAGCACGCGGTCGCAGCCGTCGGCGATCGCCTCGACGATGGTGTCGTCGATGATCTTGGTGCGCGCGATCAGCCACCAGCCGTTGCGGGTGGCCCGCGGAGCCTTGGCGACGATGGCGCGGCCCTGCTCACCGGCGAGACGTTCGGCGAACGGGTCGTTGAACAATGCGTCGTGACGCGCCGATTCGGTGGCCCGGTGCAGGGCTGTCCAGCGGGCGGTGTCGGAAACGTGCGTGATGAGATGCCCGTCGTCTGGCATACGTTGCGTTATAGCATCCCCGCATGATCCCGCAGGAAGTCGCCGAGCTGACGCCGGCTTTCTTTGCCGAGGCGCTGCGACGTGACGTGGCTTCCGCCGAGCTCGTCGACCAGCATTCCGGCACCACCGGCCGGTCGCGTTTCCGGCTCAGCGGTGACCCCACGCTGCCGGCAACCGTTTTCGTCAAATTGGCGCCGTTCGACGCGAGGCAGCGCAAGTTCGTCGCCGCCGTGGGCATGGGCGTCGCGGAGGCGCGCTTCTACCGTGACTTGGCGTCGGAAGTGCCGGTGCGTGTTCCGCGCCCGTACCACGCCGGCACCGACGGCGAGCGCTATGTGATGGTGCTCGAGGACCTGGAAGCGTCGGGCTGCCGGTTCCCCGGTCCTGGGGATCCTGACATCGAGCGCCGCGGCGGGGACATCGTCGAGCAACTTGCCGCGTTGCACGCAAAGTATTGGGAGTCAACCCGATTCGATGACGACCTGGGCTGGCTCGCGAGGACCGGCGCGGGTATTTCCGGCGGCGGGGGGCGACGATGTTCGTGCAGATGGCCGTCGACACCCTCGGCGACGAACTCGACGCGTCGTTTCACCGGATCGCCGACTACTACCTTGCCAACGCGGCAGCGATCGTGCGGCTGTGGAATTCCGGACCGCGCACCCTGATCCACGGCGATCCGCACATCGGCAATCTGTTCGTGGACGTTGCCGACGGCGATCGCACCGGCTTTCTCGATTGGGGGTGCTGGGCCGGGCGCCCGGCATGCGCGACGTCGCATACGTGCTGTGCAACTCGATTCCCGGAGAGGTGCGTGCCGCCAACGAGCACGACTGGCTGCGGCGCTACTGCGCGCTGCTCGGCGAGGCCGGTGTGACGCTGACCGAGGATGACGCGTGGCGGCAATACCGGCTGTTCGCCGTCTACTCTTGGGTCGCGGCCACGTCGACGGCGGGCATGGCGTCGAAGTGGCAGCCGCTCGAGATCGGTGTAGCCGCCACCCGACGGACAACGCAGGCGTGCACGCAGCTCCAATCGGTCGAGCTGTTGGCAGAACTGATCTAGTCGGCCGGGTTCTTGGCGGCGGTGATCGCCGACCGCACCGCGGAAATGCATTCCGCCGCATCGGCTTCCGGGCCTAGCCCGATGTAGAAGCTGCCGGTCTGCTCACCGGGGAAGCCGGTCAGCGTGAATCCAGTCCCGTCGATCGCGGCAGACGTCAGCGCGCCGGTCAGGCCAAGCCCGGTAGCCAGCGACGCCTGCGCCAACGGTAACGACAAGACCGAGGTCCCCCGCTTCGCGCCGTCGATGGCCACCAGCACTTGTGTCGGGTGCAGCACCACAACCGTGCAGTGTTCGTCGTCGGGATCGGACGGATTCGCACGGCGCTTCAGCAGCTTCCCGAATCCCGAACTGGCGGGCGGGTTTTCGCTGTGGGTCAGCCACGCCCTGACACTCCGGAGGTCGATCTCGCGGGACTCGGCGTGTTCGGCCAACTTGTCGCGTATCGGGCCTGAGAGCTCGTCGAGTTGCACCGCCCGGGTGTGGCGCACGTACATCGGCATTGCTGGCATGGGTGAATCTTGCCCGATGCCGTTCGGGGATGGTCGACTAAGTCGGGTCGAGCAGAGGAGTCGTCGGGATGACCGGGTTGCGGGTTGGCGTGATGAACAACACGATCAACTCCCGCTACGGCCCCAAACCTCCGGTGCAGGCCGACTACCTGACCGCCGCTGCCTGTGGGGCCGACTCCTTCTGGGTGGCCGACCACCTGCAGTCGGTGCTGCCGCCGTCGATGTGGACCCCCAAGCACGTGGGCGCCGCCAAGGTGATTCCCAAGATGGATGCGCACCTGGAGCCGTGGACGATCCTGGGATATCTGGCCGGTCACAACAAGGTTGGCCGGATGCGCCTGGGCGTGGCCGTCACCGACACCGGTCGGCGCAATCCCGCCGTGACCGCACAGGCGGCCGCGTCACTGCATCTGCTGACGCGCGGCAAGGCGGTGCTGGGCATCGGAACTGGTGAACGGGAAAGCAACGCGCCGTACGGCGTGGACTGGTCCAAGCCGGTGGCGCGGTTCGAGGAAGCCGTGGCCACCATCCGCGCCCTGTGGGATTCCAACGGTGCCCTGGTGAGCCGGGACTCGCCGTTCTTTCCGCTGCACAACGCGACGTTCGCGCTGCCGCCCTACCGGGGCAAGTGGCCGGAGATCTGGGTCGCCGCGCACGGCCCGCGGATGATGCGCATCACCGGTCGCTACGCCGACGGGTGGTTCCCGGGGACAACCCGGGCTGACGAATACGGCGAACAACTCGGCCTGGTGCGGACGGCGGCGTCGGACGCCGGCCGCGACCCGGCGGCCGTCACGCCCGCACTGATCCGGTTCATCGTCACCGGCCGGTCCCGCGACGAGATCGACGAGGTGGTGGAGTCCGAAATCGCGAGAATATTCACCCTCAACTGCTCGGGTGAAGCGTGGGCACGGCACGGCGCCGAGCATCCGCTGGGCGCCGACTTCACCGGCTCGCAAGACCTCATACCTCAACTGATCGACGAACAGACCGCGCTGGGTTACGCCGCGAAAGTCCCTCGCTCGCTGGTGAAAGAGTTGTTCGCGGTGGGAACGCCGGACGAGGTCGTGGAGCAGCTAGCGGAGTTCCATGACCGCGGCATGCGTTACCTCGTGGTGGGAAACGCCGGCGCGATCCAACCGAGTCTGCGCAGGAGCGCGGCCAACACCGCGCCGTACATCAAGGCCGTGCGAGGGCTGAGAAAGCTGGGAGAGAATCGATTTCGCTGACTAAGGAGCACGATCCGCAATGCCGATGATCGACGTGACGTATGTGCGTGATTCGTTGCACGACGAGGCGCTGGGCAGGCTGGCCGACGAGTTGGTCACGGCGTTGCTGCGCGCCGAGCGCGCCCCCGACACCGCATTCATGCGCGACAACACTCTGGTCTACCTGCACGCGCTGGAGCCCGCGGCCCAGTTGGTGGGTGGCCGCCAACCCGGCCCGCCCCGATTTCGCGTCGACCTGACGGTGTTCGGCGGTGCGCTGTCGAAGGACCGCAAGGAACAACTCGTCGCCGACGTGCACGCGGCGGTCTGCGCTGCCGCCGACATCGATCCGCAGGGTCCGCGCGCGTATCACGTGTGGTCGCTGATTCACGAGATACCCGAGGGCAATTGGGCCGGGGCCGGCAAAGTCGTTTACTACCAGCAGGTGAAGGGGCTTGTCTCGGAAGGCTTGGACGACCAGGAGGGGCCGAATTGACGGACACACACGGCCGCGTTGCGGTGGTGACCGGCGGCGCGTCGGGCATGGGTGAAGCCACCTGCCACGAGCTGGGCCGACGCGGCCTCAAAGTCGCCGTGCTCGACGTCGACGGCGAGGCCGCGGGCCGGGTCGCCGAAGAGTTGCGCTCGGC
>NZ_DATJYB010000018.1:0-4055 GCF_035499775.1 Mycobacterium sp.
GCTGGCGCCGCCATGTGAACAGTCGACGAGCCTTCCATGGCCTGATCCAAACACAGCTTCGCGCTCTGCCATAGCCCCTTAACGACCAAGACAAGGCCCCCATTAACGACCACGGAAGCCCCTATTAGCGGCACCCGGCGCTAGCCTCAATTTTTCGCGCGACCAGCAGACTGGAGGTGACCATGTAGGTCGTCTGTGGTCGTAAGCTCGTCGTCGCTTGCCGGTGGGAGTCCGGTCCGGGTAGCTGTCAGGGGGCCCGGTAGCAGACTGGCGGCTTGTTCTGGAAACGGATCGGGTCGAAGCCCAGTGTCGAAAGCCCTTATGGGGGAGCGACTGAGCGGTCCGTAGCATGACGCGAAGCCTGCGGCGTCGTTAGAGGTCCCGCCCGGTGGGTGGGGTGTAGGGAGTGCCGAGCCCCCGAAATCAGGGCGAAGGCCATGGAAGGCGCTGAAGACCTGAATGTGCAGGCGCTGAAGAACTCCCCGGCGTATGGGGCTCGGAACGCTCAGATAGTGGCGACGGGAACTGGTGAGGCCCTCCCCGGCCCGGCAACCTGCGGAATGTGTTGTTGGAGCGCGGCGCTCTATAACCAGTGAACCTGGGAAGTGAGTGGTCGGCTGGGTGGGCGTCGGAGGCGGTCGTAGTACTGGTTGAGCCGGGCGGACAACACAACCGCCGGTGAGGGAAGGGCCGCTGCTTCGTCGATGCGTATCGCGTGTAGTGGAGGTGCCCGGTGAGTGCCGTTTCGGCTAGTCCCGCCGCTGTGGGGTCCGCGCCTGTGGACCCGGTTCGTGCCTTGCAGCATACGCTTTACCGGGCGGCCAAGGCCGATCCCGGGCGACGGTTTCATGCGTTGCAGGACAAGGTCTTTCGCAGAGACGTCCTGGGGCGTGCGTGGGTGATGGTGCACCGGAACCAGGGTGCACCGGGCATCGACAAGATCACCTTGGCCGACGTTGAGCAGTACGGGGTGACCCGGCTGCTGGATGAGTTGGCCGCTGAACTGCGGGAGGGGCGGTATCGGCCGTTGCCGACGCGTCGGGTGTTTATCCCGAAGCCGGGCACGACCGAACAACGCCCGTTATCGATTCCCGCTGTGCGGGACCGGATCGTGCAGGCGGCGTGCAAGATCGTGCTCGAGCCGATCTTCGAAGCCGACTTTATGCCGTGTTCGTTCGGGTTTCGGCCCAGGCGGGCGGCGCACGACGGGCTCCAAGTCCTGGTGGACGAGGCGTGGCGGGGCCGCCGGTGGGTGGTTGAGACGGACATCGCGAACTGTTTTTCAGCGATTCCGCACGAGATGTTGATGCAGGCAGTCGAGGAACGCGTCTGCGATCAGGCCGTGCTCAAACTGCTGCGCGCGATGCTGCGCGCGGGGGTGATGCAGGACGGTGTGGTGCGGCGCGAGGTGACCGGCGCCCCGCAGGGCGGTGTCATTTCACCGCTGCTGGCGAACGTCTATCTGCACCGGATCGATCGGGTGTGGGATGTTCGCGAGTTCGGGGTGCTGGTGCGTTATGCCGACGATGCCGTGGTGATGTGCCGTTCCCGGCAGCAGGCCGACGCGGCGTTGTCGCGGTTGACGGCTCTGCTGGCCGAACTGGGTTTGGAACCCAAAGCGGCCAAGACCCGAATTGTGCATTTGACCGAGGGTGGAGACGGCCTGGATTTCCTGGGGTTTCACCATCGGTGGGTGCGCGCTCAGGGTCGCACCGGCGGTAAGGGCGTCGCCTTCCTCGCCCGCTGGCCCGCGGACAAGGCGATGCAGCATGCACGTGATCGGATCCGGGAGTTGACGGACCGGCGCCGGATGCTGCTGGGTGTGCAGTACATCGTGGGAGAGATCAATCGATTCCTGCGGGGATGGGCCGGGCATTTCCGGTACGGGAACTCGGCCCAGCGGTTCAGCCAGATCAGGGACTACGCGGTGATGCGGATCGCAGGCTTCATTGCGAAGAAGCATCGCCGCTCCCGAGCGTTCGGTCGCTGGGTGATCGCCTACGCGTCGGACAATCAGCTCGGCCTGATCCGCCTTGACGGAACCGTGGTCGCACCCAGGCCCTTCCGGGTCTGGCGGGTGGCGTCGAATGCCGGCGGTGAACGGCGTCGGTAAGCCGTGTGCGAGAGAACCGCATGCACGGTTTGACGGGCGGGAGCTGGAAACGGAACACAGATCGGGCCAGGGCCACGGAGATGAAGGACACCAGGGGAAACCCTGCGGTCACCAGCGGCTCCGAGACCTACCGCCGATCCGCGTCACCGCGCCAGCTCTCGACCCTACGTGCTGCCTTGGATCGGGTCGGCGGAGCCGGTTCTAGCGGGCCTGTGGCGTTGATTGTGGCATGTGGGTGCGACGAGTCGCCGGGTGTCGCGCCGGTGGGCGGGCTTTCCTAAGGCCGTGGGTCTTTCGTCTCGTCGGGTTAGGGATGGGGGGTTAGGTGAAGGCGGCGCGGATGCGGGTCCAGGCGGTGGCGATCGCGTGTGCCCAGCGCCAGGTGGAGTCGATGCGCAGTCGGGTTCGTCGGGCGCCGCGGGTGATGCGGGCGGCGATGTGCAGGACCCGGTAGCGGAATGTTTCGATCTCGCAGCGTGCCAGGTCGGGGTGGTCGGTGAAGCCGATGAGTTTGGTCCAGGCGATCAGATCTGTTGCTGCCATGATGATTTCGAGCCAGGCGGCGTTGGCGTCAAACGAGTTGAAAGGCAGGTTGCGCAGCCCGGTGGCCTTGGCTTGGCGGATGCGGTCCTCCACGCGGGCGTGCTGGCGATGGCGTAGTTCCAGGCCGGCGAGTTGGCCGCCGATCACGCCGTCGGGGGTGTCGGTGAGAAACCCGGTGATCCGGTGCCCGTCGGAGTCGGTGAACCGCAGCTGCGCACCCGGGTGGGGGCGTTCCTTGCGCAGGATCAGCCGGGTCCCCTTGGGCCAGGCCGCCAGGTCCACCAGATCGGTGGCTTCGGCCACCCAGGCTCCGTCGCGGATGCCGCCGTCGGTGTCGATGGCCGGATACCACGCCGCGGCGCTGTTGAGCACCTCGGTGGCGTCACGGATGGCCGCGTTGATCGTGCAGCCGAAGGAGAACCCGACGTGTTCTTTGCGGCAGGCGGCGGCGAAGCCGTGAGTGGCGCCGGCGGAGTCCGACCGGATCAAAACCTTTGGTCCATCCGGGTTGTCCGGGCCCGGGCGGTAGGACAGCGGCAACGACTCAAGCGCCGCACCGAGCACCCTGATGTGATCGGCGGCGGTGTTGCTGCCCGCATTGCCCGGACGCAGCAGCCCGGCCAGGGCTTCCCCGGCGGCGATGTCACGCCGGTCCAAAAACACCAGCAGCGGGTGCATTCCGAAGGTGTGTTTCCAGGTCGCGGCGGCGTTTTCCTTGTTGTCGGAGTGATCGATGGTGATGGTGGCATCGACATCCAAATGCAGCCAGCCGTCATGATCGGGGGCCGCTCCCGCCGCCCAGGCCTGCTCGCGGGCGTGTGCTCGCGCCGCCCGGATTGCCGCCAGCCGGTCGGCGTCGATGCGCTCATCGACCAGCCGCCATAGCGTGGTCGTCGAGGCGACCGGCCCGAACACGTGCTCGCGGTCGCCCCACAGCTGGCCGACCCCGTCGACACAATCCGCGCCGTCGGCCACCGCGGCCGCCAGATCGGCGAACACCTCCCCGGGCGCATACGTCCAGGGACCCCGGTAGGTGTCTGCCAAAGCGGCTGTGACCTGCGAGGATAGCCCGGTCAGGTCGGCGACCTCGCGTAACAGGCCCACCCCGGCGTGCGACACGACGCCACAGCCGTCCGCGGACACTTTCACCCGACAAACCGCTGCGCTACTGTTCACTTAGGAAGTGCCTTCCAGCTCGGAATCATGGATTGTCGCAAATCTCATTATCCCTTGCAGGACAGGCACTTTCGCTAACTCAACGCCGTGTCACCCAGAGTTTCGCGAAAAACTCGGGCTAGTGCCTACGGACGCACGACCCGCTGCCAAAAGTCCCTAGTGATACTAAGCAGGCCACCGGGGCGCCACGGTCGTGAGCCGCTATACAAGGATTCGCCGACCA
>NZ_DATJYB010000019.1:0-17167 GCF_035499775.1 Mycobacterium sp.
AGGCCCGGCGCGGCGAGGTGCCCGCCATGACGTCCTGCCCGATCTGCTCGAGTGCCTCGCGCAGATCCACCGGCGGGGCCAGCGGATCCGGCCCGCCGGTGTACGCCGAGTATCGCGACGAGTGCCCCTTAGCCGGCTTAGCCATAGACGGTTTGACCCTCCCCGGATACCTTGTCGATCCGCTTCGCGAGGTACAACGCCTCCAGCGCCAGTTCCAGCGCCGCGGCGCGTTCGCCTTCGGATTCGGCGCGCAGCTTTTTGGCGATTTTGTCCACGACCGCCAGCCCCGGAACGGCGGCCAGCACGTTCTTGGCAGACACCCGTTCGCCCGTCGTCACCGTGGAACCGCCCTCGACGGCCGACACCAACGTGCCGACGTCGATGCCGCCGAGCACCCGGGACGCGGTGTCGGCGGTCGCGCGGCGCAGCAGATGCTCGAGCACCGCCTGCTCGCGGCCTTCCTCACCGGACTCGAATTCCAGCTTGCCGCGCAGGACGTCGATCACCGTGCCCAGGTCGACCACTCTCGCCACCGGGTCGGTCTCCCCCAACACCGCGCCGCGGTGCCGGGCGGAGGCCGCGACCGTCTCGGCCGCCGCGATCGCGAACCGGGCCGAAACACCGGAGCGCTGATCGATCGAATTGGACTCGCGCAGGTAGCGGGCAAACCGCGCGATCACCTGCATCAGGTAATCGGGCACCTGGGCGCTCAGGTGCGCCTCCTGCGCCATGACGCCCATCTCCGCCTCGAGTTCGAGGGGATAGTGGGTGCGGATCTCGGCGCCGAACCGGTCTTTGAGCGGGGTGATGATGCGACCCCGGTTGGTGTAGTCCTCGGGGTTGGCGCTCGCCACGACAAGGACGTCCAGCGGCAGTCGCAGCGTGTAGCCGCGGACCTGAATGTCGCGCTCCTCCATGACGTTGAGCATCGATACCTGAATGCGCTCGGCGAGGTCGGGCAGTTCGTTGACCGCGACGATGCCGCGGTGCGCCCGCGGGATGAGCCCGTAGGCAATGGTCTCGGGGTCACCCAGGCTGCGGCCCTCGGCAACCTTGATCGGGTCGATATCACCGACCAGGTCGGCGACGCTGGTGTCGGGAGTGGCCAGTTTCTCGGTGTAGCGCTCGCTGCGGTGTTTCCACTCCACCGGCAGGTCGTCGCCGAGTTCCGCGGCCCGCCGGATCGACTCGGGGGTGATCGGGGTATAGGGGTGCTCGCCCAGTTCGGCGCCGCCGATCACCGGGGTCCACTCGTCAAGCAGTCCGACCAGCGCGCGCAGCAACCGGGTCTTGCCCTGGCCACGTTCGCCCAGCAGGACGAAGTCGTGGCCGGCGATCAATGCGCGCTCGAGCTGAGGGATCACGGTTTCGTCGAATCCCAGGATGCCGGGCCAGACGTTGTCGCCCTCGGCGAGCCCGGTCAGCAGATTCTCCCGGATTTCCTGCTTGACTCCCCGTTCACGATGCCCGGCGGCACGCAGTTCGCCGACGGTGCGGGGCAAGTAGTTCGGTGACGTCACCACTCCACGCTACGACGGCCGCGTCAATCCGGCACCGCGTCCCTCCGCTTAATGGGCTTCTTATAGGGAAAAGCCGCGCAATCGGATCGAATGCCCGGCATCCCTACGCCCGGTTAACTCATGGTGACGGTGGCGTCCGCATCGCCTGTCTTCCACGTGATCGTGCCGTGCTCGAACACCGACTTGAAGGACCCGTCGGGCAGGACTTGCTCGTCAGAGGTCGGATATCCCAGTTTGCCCTGCGAAGCCTGATTCGCGTTCCACGCGTCGCGAATCTTGCCCCACACGAAGTAGACCGGCCCACCATTCCGATAGATGAGCACGCCACCGTCGAACTGTTGGTAGACGCCGGTGCCGTCCTTGGTCTTCTGCTCGTTGTCGTACGGTTTGCCCAAGTCCTTCAGCTGATCGGCCGTAAGAGTCTTGTACTTCGCGAGGATGGGTCCCTGCACCGTGTACGGCGTGCCGTTGGCACCGGGGATGGTTGTCGGCGCACCCGTGTCCGGAGTGGTTGCGGAGGCACCCGCGGACGTCGTGGCCGTCCCCGAGGTCGCAGACGAGCTGGCCGACGCGGCCGAACTGCTCGTTTCGTTGGACTTGTTCGAGCTACATCCCGCGCCGAACACCGCAAAAGTCGCAATCGCGGCCGAGCATGCCGCCACTCGAATGGCCGTTGAGCGCATTTCAATTCTCCTTTGAATCGTTTCGCCCCGCTGTTGCCGAGCCACCTATCGACGCTACGTCGGTACAGGACCGCCAACAAGGCGCCTAATGCGCAAAGTGGCGGGCTCCGGTGAGGTACAAAGTCACACCGGCCTTGGCCGCCGCCGCGGTCACCTCGTCGTCGCGCACCGAGCCGCCGGGGTGCACGATCGCCTTCACCCCGGCGGCGGTCAGCGTCTCGAGTCCGTCGGGGAACGGGAAGAACGCATCCGATGCACCGACCGCGCCTTTCACGCGCTCGCCGCCGCGTTCGACGGCGAGCCGGGCGGCGTCCACCCGGTTGACCTGCCCCATCCCGACGCCGACGGTCGCGCCGTCCGCGACGATCACGATCGCATTCGACTTGACCGCCCGGCAGGCGCGCCAGGCGAAGACCAAGTCGGTCAGCGTGGCCGGGTCCGCCGGCTCACCGGTGGCCAGAGTCCAGTTGACCGGGTTGTCGCCGTGGGCGTCGAGCTGGTCGCGCTGCTGCATGAGCAGCCCGCCGCTGATCGGCCGGATTTCATGGCCACCGGCCAGCGGCTCGGAGGCCACCAGCACCCGGATGTTCTTCTTGCGCGTCAACAGATCAAGGGCACCGGGCGGATAGGCCGGCGCGACGATCACCTCGGTGAAGATGGTGCTCACGTACTCCGCCATCTCGACGCTGACCTCGGTGTTGGTCGCGATGACTCCGCCGTAGGCGCTCAACGGGTCGCATTCGTGGGCCTTGCGATGGGCGTCGGCCACCGAAACCGTCGAGATCGCGATGCCGCAGGGGTTGGCGTGCTTGATGATCGCCACACACGTCTGCTCGTGGTCGAAGGCCGCCCGCCAGGCCGCGTCCGCGTCGGTGAAGTTGTTGTAGGACATCTCTTTTCCGTGCAGTTGCTCGGCCTGCGCCAGCCCGGGCCACGCGGCGGGATCGCTGTAGAGCGCCGCCTGCTGATGCGGGTTCTCGCCGTAGCGCAGCGTCGCCTCGCGGCGCCAGTTTCTGGCGAACCACTGCGGGAACTGCGCCTCGGGATGCTCGGGTGCCAGCGTGTCCTGCATCCAGCTCGCGACGGCGATGTCGTACTCGGCGGTGTGCTGAAATGCCAACGACGCCAGCCTTTTGCGCTCGGCGAGGGTAAAACCGCCGTTGCGCACCGCGGCGAGGACGCCGTCATAGCCGCGCGGGTCGGTGACCACTGCGACGCTGGGATGGTTCTTGGCTGCCGCCCGCACCATCGAGGGCCCGCCGATGTCGATCTGCTCGACGCATTCGTCCACCCCGGCACCGGATTCGACGGTCTGGCTGAACGGGTACAGGTTGACGACGACGAGTTCGAACGCCTCGATGCCGAGTTCTTCGAGGGCCGCTTGGTGTTCTTGCTTGCGCAGGTCGGCCAGCAGGCCGGCGTGCACGTGCGGGTGCAGGGTCTTGACCCGGCCGTCGAGCACCTCAGGGAAGCCGGTCACCTCCTCCACCGGTGTCACCGGAATGCCTTGGCCGGCAATGGTCTTCGCAGTCGACCCGGTCGAGACGATGGTGACGCCCGCCGCGGTGAGGCCCTGCGCGAGCTGTATCAGACCGGTCTTGTCGTACACGCTGATCAGCGCGCGGCGAATCGGCCTCTTGTCGGTGCTCATGCTGTACTCATTCCCAAGGTCGCCTTTCGTCCGATCCAGGTAACGCCGCGGGTCGCGATTGCGGCCACCACGTCGACCAGCAGTCGCCGTTCGATGACCTTGATGCGTTCGTGCAAAGTCTGTTCGTCGTCGCCGTCGAGCACCTCGACGGGTTGCTGCGCCAGTATCGGCCCGGTGTCGGTGCCGGCATCCACGAGGTGCACGGTAGTGCCTGTGACCTTCACACCGTAGGCCAGCGCGTCGGGCACCGCATGTGCACCGGCGAAGGCCGGCAGCAGCGCCGGATGGGTGTTGATGATGCGGCCCTGGAAATTCGAAAGATACTGTGGTCCAAGAATTTTCATGAATCCAGCCGAGACGATCAGGTCAGGTTGGTGGGCTTTGGTGGCTTCGGTGATGGCGGCGTCCCAGGCGGCGCGGTCCGGGTAGTCGCCGAGGCGGACGGTGAAGGTGGGAATCGACGCCTGCTCGGCGATCTCGACGGCCCGGCAGTCGCGATCCACGCCGACGGCGACCACCCGCGCCGGATAGTCGCCCTGGGCGGCGTCGAGCAGCGAGTTCAGCAGTGAGCCGGTGCCGGACGCCAGCACGACCAGCCGTGCCGGTGCGCTCGGGGGCACGCGGAGCGGTTCCTGCACACGGGCAGCCTAATGGGAAGCGGGTGGGCGCCGCGTCGGCGGCCAAGCGCTGACGGCGCTTAGTAGAGGGCGCAGCACTAATCCCCGAGATCGCGGGCCGGTTCGTCGGACGTCGGCGCGGGCTCATCGGGCGCGTCCGCTTCCTCCTCGGATGCGTCCTCATCGACAAGCTCGTCGCCTGGCTCGTCGAATTCCTCAGGCGGCGGCGCGGGCACGGGTTTGGGCCGTCTGGGCCGGCGCCGAATCCCACCCGTCATCGTCACCGTCACCCCACCCACGACCGCGAACCAGAAGAACACGCCGACCACCAGCGCGCCCTGGTCCACACCGACGTCGCCGAAGTTGCCCAGCCGGCCGCTCCCCCCGTACGCGAGCAGCGACATCGTCAATGCCCCGGCGACGGAGGCGACCAGCAGCTTGGCCATCGCCGGAACAAGAAGCAGCGCACGCCGAGCGCACTGCTGCCCGACGGCCACACCCGATGCCGCGCCGACGATCAGCAGGGCGACCGAGACCGGCCCGAGCGGAGGCGTCGGAGCCGCGGCAAGGATCGGCAGTGCCGGGAGGTCGCCGCCGAACACGGCGAACGAGCTGAACGTCGCGAACCCGAGGTGCGCGCTGGAGCCGACCGCCATCGCGCACGTGCCGGCGATGACGTTCGGCGCGTAGAGCACCGACAGCACGGTCAGGCTGAACTCGCCGAATATCGAATCGGTGATCCCGTAGAGCTCTTGCATCGTCGACCAATGCACAACCAGCGAACCGGCCGTCACCACACCGGAGAGCCCGAACAGTGCCAGCACACCGGCCGCCGCCGCTCGCATCGAGTCACCCAGCCAATTGGGCAACGGCGACGCCGCCAACGCCCGTCGGCCCACCCGGGACCACACCCCGATCGCGGCACCGATCGCATGCACCACCAGCACGCTGGTGAATGCGCGCAGGGCGCTCGGTGTCTGCAACTCGGTGAGCACCGACGACGCGTCATGGATGACCGCCAGCGCGATCGCCGCCAGCAGCAGGGGTCCGCCCAGCGCCGACGCGACAACCCAGCGGATGACGAGCCACGACGAGTGCACGGAGGTGGCCCGCGCGGTGGTGCGCGCCGTCCCCCAGACCATCAACAGGACTGGCAGCAACGGCATCACGCCCAGTTCGCGGCCACCGATGGAGATCGGGACGGCATGCACACCCAGCCACATGCTGGCAATGGCACCCAAGGCACCGGTCATGTCGCTGTTGGCGATCAGCAACTGCAGCAGCGTGACCGCCGCGATGATGACCAGCGCGATCAATGCCGGGCCGAATGCGACCCGAACGAGATCACGCGCCTGGCGCGCGCCCGCAGCCCGGTAGTCCGCGCTTTCTGACACCCTTTTCACTCTTGGCGCATATGCCTGACTAGGCGCGAGAGCGCCCGGTTAGACCGGCGCCGACCCAGGTGACGACTGTTGGCCCTGCTGACCGTACGCCTGCTGGCCGCCGGCGGGGTTCGAGTAGTTGACCGGAGCCGAACCGGCCTGGGAACCGCTGCCCGCGTTGACCGATGGTGGGGTGCCGAAGCTGGGGAAGCCGGTGGGCGGGGTGGTCGGCGTCTGCACGTTGGGCTGGGGCGCCGACTGCGCCGAGGGCTGGGGGCCCGACTGCGCCGACGGCTGGGCGCCGAATCCGCCCGACGGCGGGTTGCCTGCGGTCGGCGTCGGGATCGCGGTCTGCGTCGGTATGACGTTTTGAGCCGGGGCCTGACCCGGGGTCGAGCCATATCCGCCGTATTGCTGCGACCCGTAGCCGGCAGGCTGCTGGGGCGCCTGGAGTCCGGCTTGCGGCTGACCGTAGTAAGGCTGCTGCTGGCCGTACTGCTGCGGGTACTGCCCGTACTGGCCGTATTGCTGCTGGTAAGGGTCGTACTTGGGCCGCGGCGCCGGTGCGCTGATCACCCCCGCGTCAAACAGCAGCGCGCCGACCGCCGAAACCGCCTGTAACAGGGTGAAAGTGAGAATCACCCACATCCCCCACTGGACCGTGACGCCGTTGGGCGTGTTCACGGCCTCGGAGACCGCCAGCAGCAAACCCAGTACCGAGATCGCGGCGACTACTCCCAGGTGGCGGTTCGCCTTCGGCAGCACACCCACCGCGGCAAGCAGCGCGGCCAACACGGCCGCGGCGACGGACTGGCTGCCGCCACCTCCGATGCTGGTGCCGCCACCGAGGTCGCTGCTGAGGGCGAACGTGGGGCCGAAACTCGCGAAATACGCCGCCAGACCTAGTCCGATCACGGCGAACGTCAAGTACAGGGGCAGTTTGCTCTCACCGGGCTCTTTAGCGAAATCGGGCGCCGCGGCTGGGGCTGCGGCTGGGTAAGCCCCGGAGGGTTGCTGGGCTGGCGGGTATCCGGGAGTACCGGGCGAGTAGGTCATTGACTCCTCCTGTTGCTTCCCAGGCTGTGCGTCCCAGGCTGGCCGCGCTTGCGTTGCGAGGCGATTCGATCACCCACGCTAGCGCACGTCCGAGTGGCGGTGGCGGGGGCGCTTGCCCAGCAGAGGTAGAACACGTTCTAATCCTGTTCATGGATTACGGGCTTGTGCTTTTCACCAGCGATCGCGGCATCACACCGGCGGCAGCCGCCAAGCTTGCCGATGACCACGGCTTTCAGACGTTCTATGTGCCGGAACACACCCACATCCCGGTGAAACGCGAGGCGGCGCACCCGACGACGGGCGACGCGTCGCTGCCGGACGACCGGTATATGCGCACGCTGGATCCATGGGTGAGCCTCGGCGCGGCGTGCGCGGTGACGTCTCGGGTGCGGCTGTCCACGGCGGTGGCGCTGCCGGTCGAACATGACCCGATCACGCTGGCCAAAAGCATCGCCACCCTCGACCATCTGTCCGGCGGCCGGGTCAGCCTGGGCGTCGGGTTCGGCTGGAACACCGACGAACTCGCCGACCACGGGGTGCCGCCCGCGCGCCGACGCACCATGTTGCGCGAATACATCGAGGCGATGCGCGCGCTGTGGACCCAAGAGGAAGCCGCCTACGACGGCGAATTCGTCAAGTTCGGGCCGAGCTGGGCCTGGCCGAAGCCGGTGCAGGCGCACATCCCGGTGCTGGTGGGCACCGCGGGCAACGAGAAGAACTTCAAGTGGATCGCCCGCAGCGCCGACGGCTGGATCACCACCCCGCGCGACTTCGACATCGACGAACCGGTGAAGTTGCTGCAGGACACCTGGGCCGCCGCCGGCCGCGACGGAGCTCCGCAGATCGTGGCCTTGGACTTCAAGCCGGTGCCCGAGAAGCTCGCGCACTGGGCGGAGCTGGGCGTTACCGAGGTGCTGTTCGGCCTACCGGACCGCCCCGAAGACGAGATCGCCGCGTACGTGGAGCGACTCGCCGGCAAGCTGGCCGCGCTGGTCTGACGCTGGCGTTGACTCTGCGCTGACGCAGCGCCGCACTCGCACTTTGTCGCCAAGGACGCAGAATCAACCGCCGCGGCGCCGGCCATCGCCAGCGCCTCATTGACCGCCATGACGGCCGACGGGGCATGCCCCAGATCGGGGCGGTCCAGCATGCCCTGCTCTTGCAGGTCGGCATGGCCGTGCAGGTACACCCAGTTCTCCTCGGGCACTCCCACGCGCCGGGCCGTCTCCACCGACATCAGCAGCGCGGCCGCACCCTGGTTCACCTGGTCGCGGGCGACCAGCAGCCGCGGGTAGGGCTCGGAGATCATCCGATTGCGCTCGGTCACGGTGATCAGCTCGTCGACGGTGTATTCGACCGGCGCCGCGCGAACGGATTTCCGGCGGCGACCTTGGTGAACGGTGCGAACAGCTCACCCATCCGCCGCAGATACTCGGCGGGCCCGAGGCCGGTCCCGGCGCGTCGGGCGTTCTCCAGCAGTGCGTACTGGGTCGGCGCATCGACCAGACCATGAATGACGGTGTAGCGCGAGATGATTCCCGCGATGCCCTGGCCGCGGTCTTCCAAATCGCCGTCATCCTCCTTCAAGGTCTCGGTGAAGTCCGGTTTCTCGGCGGCCCGCGCGAACTGCCGCAGGGTCGACGTCGCATCCGAGCCGAACACCATCGCGGCCTGCGAGCGTCCCGCCGCAATCTCGGCGGCCAGCTCGCTGATCAGACGCTGGGGCCCTGGCCACCGACGATCTCGAGGATCGCGCGGCGCGGTTCGGCACCGATCCGCTTGGCCACCGACCGCGGGTAGTTGTTCGAACGGCCCAACGGTGCATTGGGCACCGGCCCGGAGATCTCGAATTGCCGGACAGCGGCGATGGTGTCGATGGCTGCAGAGACCGCAGCGCCACCGCAATCGTCGAGGGCGGCCCGTGCCGCGGCGGCGGCCAGCTCGACGGGTGACATCGCCCGGTAATCGGGGTCGTCGATGCGCTCCGCCGCCTGCCCGACACCGACGACGACGGGCGTCCGCGGATCAAGATTCATAGTCTTACTATCTACCGCAGCCCGGTCCCGCGCCCGTCGGCGGCCCCCGCGAGCCCTACAGGGTGGCCAGGATCTCGCGGGCCAGGGCCGCCGTCTCGGACGGCGTCTTGCCGACCTTCACGCCGGCCGCTTCCAGCGCTTCCTTCTTCGCCGCCGCGGTGCCCGACGAGCCGGACACGATGGCGCCGGCGTGGCCCATCGTCTTGCCTTCCGGCGCAGTGAATCCCGCGACATACCCGACGACCGGCTTGGACACGTTGGCCTTGATGAAGTCCGCCGCCCGCTCCTCGGCGTCACCGCCGATCTCGCCGATCATCACGATCAGCTTGGTGTCGGGATCCTCCTCGAACGCCTCGATCGCATCGATATGCGTGGTGCCGATCACCGGGTCACCGCCGATGCCGATCGACGTGGTGAACCCGAAATCGCGCAGCTCGTACATCATCTGGTAGGTCAGCGTGCCCGACTTGGACACCAGCCCGACCGGACCCGGTCCGGTGATGTTGGCCGGGGTGATGCCGACCAGCGCTTGGCCGGGACTGATGATGCCCGGGCAGTTGGGGCCGATGATCCGGGTCTTGCCGCCCTTCTCCAGGTTGTAGGCCCAGAAATAAGCGCTGTCCTGCACCGGAATGCCCTCGGTGATCACCACCAGCAAAGGGATCTCGGCGTCGATGGCCTCGATGACGGCGTCCTTGGAGAACTTCGGCGGTACGAAGGCGATCGAGACGTCGGCGCCGGTCTCTTTCATCGCCTCCGCGACGCTGCCGAACACCGGCAGCTTGATCAGCCTGCCGCCCTTGTCCTCGTGGGTCACCGTGGTGCCGGCCTTTCGGGCGTTGACGCCACCGACGATCTGGGTGCCGGCTCTGAGCATCCGGGCGGTGTGCACGGTGGCCTCGCCGCCGGTGATGCCCTGAACGATGACCTTGTTGTCTTTGGTCAAGAAGATAGCCATTTGGGTCATTTCTCCTTAGTCAGGCGCTCGCCAGCTCGGCCGCTTTGTCGGCGGCTTCGTCCATCGTGGGTACCAGCGTCACCAGCGGGTGGTTCGCCTCGGCCAGGATGGCCCGGCCTTCCTCGACGTTGTTGCCGTCGAGCCGCACCACCAGCGGCTTGTTCGCCTCGTCGCCGAGGATCTCCAGCGCCTTGACGATTCCGGTGGCCACCGCGTCACACGAGGTGATGCCGCCGAAGACGTTCACGAACACGCTCTTGACCTGCGGGTCGCCCAGGATCACATCCAACCCGGCGGCCATCACCTCCGCCGAAGCGCCGCCGCCGATGTCGAGGAAGTTGGCCGGCTTGACCCCGCCGTGCTTCTCGCCGGCGTAGGCGACGACGTCGAGTGTGGACATCACCAGGCCCGCGCCGTTGCCGATGATGCCGACCGCGCCGTCCAGCTTGACGTAGTTGAGGTCGTGCTCCTTGGCCTTGAGCTCCAGCGGGTCGGTCGCGTCGCGGTCCTCGAACTCGGCGTGGCCGGGCTGACGGAAGTCGGCGTTGCCGTCGAGCGTGACCTTGCCGTCCAGCGCCAGGATCTGGTCATCGGGGGTGCGCACCAAGGGGTTGACCTCGACCAGCGTGGCGTCCTCGGCGACGAACAGCTCCCACAGCTTCGAGATGGTGACCGCAGCGGCGTCGAGCACCTCGGCCGGCAGGTGACCCTGCTCGGCGATGGAGCGGGCGGTCGCCAGATCGACGCCCTTGACGGCGCTCACCGGGACCTTGGCGAGCCGCTCGGGCTTGGTGGCGGCCACCTCTTCGATCTCCATGCCGCCCTCCACCGAGCACATCGCCAGGTAGGTGCGGTTGGACCGGTCGAGCAGGAAGGAGATGTAGTACTCCTCGGCGATGTCGCTGGCCTCGGCCACCAGCAGTTTCTTGACGATGTGGCCTTTGATGTCCAGGCCCAGGATGTTCTTGGCGTGTTCGTAGGCGTCCTCGGGGGTCGCCGCGTACTTGACGCCGCCGGCCTTGCCGCGCCCACCGACCTTGACCTGCGCTTTGACCATCACCGGCCGACCAATCTCTTCGGCGATGGCGCGGGCACCCTCGGCGGTGTCGGTCACCCGACCGGGCGTGCTCGGGACGTTGTGCTTGTCGAACAGTTCTTTGGCTTGATACTCGAAGAGATCCATAAGCTCACTGCCTCTTTGCTCGGCCTATTGGAAGACGCTTGCCGGACTCGGCAACACGCCCGGAGGAACTGTATCCACCCGCCGAATCGGCCCCACCCCTGACCCCGCCCCGCATCCACAATGTGACACAGCTCACCTGGCGCTTGCGAACTCCAACCGTGATCCAAATCACAATCTCTGGCTGATCTTGGCCCCGGGTTGCCAGCGCTGTAGGTCAGCGGATACCGTCTCAGGGTCCAGATAACGTTAAGGTCACGATCCGAGGACATTTCAGGTTGTCCCAGCACCGATTCGCTCGTTCTCGCGCCGCTGCCGGCGCAGCACGCACAGCACGCGACGGCTGGATGCCCTTCAACCAGAACGAAGTCACGGAAATCATTCCGCTCGACGGCTTCGACTTCGACGACCTCGACGATCTTTACGACGCCGACTTCAGTGGGCTGGAGCTGGACGCAGACTTCGCCGTCGACAACGAAGCCCAGGTACTGCTGGCTCCCGAACTCGACGATCTGCATGACGTCGACGACCTGACCCCCGAGCGGCTGGCCGCCCCCACCGACGTCCTGACCCGGCTGGTCGTCCACAGCGACGCCGAACCACGTCACTACCGTTCGGACGCCCCGGCGCTCGTCCGGGTGCCGCAGCGCGGCGGACAGCACCGCAAGGAGCCGACCAGCGCGGCCAAGGGGCGTCTGATGATCTCGGCTATGGCGGCGGGCGCGGCGGCCGCGGCCGGACAAATGGCCCTCAGCCATGCCGACACCCCCAAGACCGAGACCGTGCTGACCGCCAACGCGTCGTCGCTGTTCGGCGGGTCGGGCAGCAACGAACCGCGGGGCGTGCAGGTCGTCTCGGTGCAGCCGGCGGGCAACGTCGCGGCGCACAACGCGGAGCTGGCCAAAGGTGTGGCGTTCGCCCAGGAGCGTGCGCAGCGCGAGGCGCGACTGCAGCAGCCGCTTTTTGTGATGCCGACGAAGGGCATATTCACGTCGAATTTTGGGTACCGCTGGGGAGTGCTGCACGCCGGAATCGACCTCGCCAACTCGATCGGAACGCCTATCTACGCGGTGTCGGACGGTTACGTGATCGATGCCGGGCCCACCGCGGGTTACGGAATGTGGGTCAAGCTCCGCCACGCCGACGGCACCGTCACGCTCTACGGCCACGTCAACACCACGCTGGTCAGCGTCGGTGAGCGGGTGATGGCGGGCGACCAGATCGCCACCATGGGCAACCGGGGCAACTCCACCGGCCCGCACCTGCATTTCGAGGTGCTCGTGGGCGGCAGCGAACGAATCGACCCCGTGCCGTGGCTGGCCAAGCGGGGACTTTACGTCGGTAGCTACGCCGGTTGAGCTGTTGACCGCGCCGAACGAAGACCCACCCTCAGGCGCGCAACCGGCCGAGCCCGCCGAATCACCTGAGGCGCCGTCGTCGCCTGAAGCACCGTCGGACGAGCAACCGGCCGAGACTGCGTCGCCCGACGCACCGGCGACCGGGCAGCGGACCCGGATCATCCGCCGCGCACCCAGCGGGCCGATTCCAACGGTCCCGGAGTCCCCGACCACTGTGATCGCCTCGCAGGGCGCCGTGACGCGAGTACGTCCAGCGGCGATCGAAGAGCCGAGCGCCCGCACGGCCATCGCCGCCTGCGCGGTCAGCATCGTCAGCGGCTGGGCCGCGTCCAGAGTGGCCACCGACTTGGTCGTCGGCTGGTGGCGGATCGACCGCCTGTTCTCCCTTGCGGTCGGGTTTCTGGCGCTGGTGTTTGCGGTGGCGACCATCGCGGGCGTGATCCAGCTACTGCTGCGCCGGCCCAGCGGCCGGTGGCTACTGGTGCTGGGCGCGGTGGTCTCGTTGCTGACCTACGGCAGCATCGTCCTTGCGGGCGCACGGGTGGCGCCCGTCGTGTACGCACTTTGGCTACTGCCGCTGGCCAGCATCGTGCTGGCCCTGCGCCCGCAAACCAAACGCTGGGTGCTGAGCTAGCGCCGCTTCGGCTACGCCGAACGCGTTCTGAGGGCGAAAATTTGGCGATTTTTCGCCGTGGATGCACGTTCGGCGCAAACGTCAGAGCTTGGAAACCGGGGCGTGGTTGTGCATCAGCTTCACCCGCCCGGCGCTGCCGAAGTCGATCAGCGACATCGCCGATTCGCCGACGCCGGAGACTTCCTCGACGCGGCCCAGGCCGTACTTGTCGTGGGTGACACGATCACCCGGCTCCAGCACCAGCATCGGGCGCTTGACCGCCCCCGATCTGGTCGGCGACGGGCGCGGGGTGCCGAACCGGCCGGCGCCACTGACCGGCGCACTGAACGACGGCTTCGGCGCGGTGCGCCGCCAGTCGACGAGCTGCTGCGGGATCTCCCGCAGGAACCGCGACTCCGGGTTGAGCATCGGCTGTCCCCACGACGACCGCACGATCGCGCGACTGAGGTACAGCCGATGCCGGGCCCGGGTGATGCCGACGTAGGCCAGCCGTCGCTCCTCGGACAGCTCGGTCGGGTCGTCCAGCGCCCGCATGTGCGGGAACATGCCGTCCTCCCATCCGGTGACGAACACCACCGGGAACTCCAGCCCTTTGGCGGTGTGCAACGTCATCAGCGTGACCACACCGGCGCTGTGCTCGGGGATCTCGTCGGTGTCGGCGACCAGCGACACGCGCTCCAGAAAAGCCGCCAGCACACCGGTGTCCGGCACGTCTTCATCCTCGGGCGGGCGGTCAGACTCGGCTTCCAACGCAGCCGCGTTCGCTTCGTCGATGCTGAATTCGTGTGCGACGCTTACGAGTTCGTTGAGGTTGTCCAGCCGGGCCAGCTCTTGCGGATCGGTGGAGGACTCCAGTTCGCGACGGTAGCCGGTGCGTTCCAGCACCGACTCGACCAGATCGCCCAGGTCCCCTTGAGACGAGTCGAGGCGACCGCGCAGTTCGTCGAGCATCTCGACGAATCCCGCGATCGCCTTCTCCGCGCGACTGTTGAGCATCGGAACCTTGCCGGCGGCCGCGGCCTGTAAAGCGTCGGCAAACGTAGCGCCGGTGTTCTCCGAATACACCGCCACGCAAGCTTCGGCGCGGTCGCCGATGCCACGCCGCGGGGTGTTGAGGATGCGCCGCAGGCTCACCGCGTCACCGGGGTTGTCCAGCACCCGCAGGTAAGCGACGATGTCGCGGATCTCCTTGCGCTCGTAAAAGCGCACTCCCCCAACGACTTTGTACGGGATCCCGGCGCGGATGAAGACCTCTTCCAGCGACCGCGACGAGTTGTTGGTGCGGTAGAAGACGGCCACGTCGTTGTAGGTGATGTCGCCGTTCTCAGCGAGCGCATCGATCTCCTGGGCGACAAACCTCGCCTCGTCGTGCTCGTTGTCGGCGACATAGCCGACGATCAGTTCCCCGTCACCCGCGTCGGTCCACAGCCGCTTCTCACGGCGCCCGGCATTGCGCGCGATCACCGAGTTGGCCGCCGACAGGATGTTCTGCGTGGATCGGTAATTCTGTTCCAGCAGAATCGTTTTGGCATCGGGGTAATCGCGCTCGAAGTCTTCGATGTTGCGAATGGTGGCGCCGCGGAACGCGTAGATTGACTGGTCGGCGTCACCGACGACGCACAACTCCGCGGGCGGCACCTCGTCCGAATCGCTCGAGCCGGGGCCCACCAGTTCGCGCACCAGCACGTACTGCGCGTGGTTGGTGTCCTGGTATTCGTCGACCAGGACGTGCCGGAACCGCCGCCGGTAGTACTGGGCGATCTGCGGGAAGGTCTGCAGCACCGCCACGGTCTCGCCGATGAGGTCGTCGAAATCCAGCGCGTTGGCCGCCCGCAGCCGCCGCTGGTATTCGCCGAAGACGGAGGCGACGGTGCGGGCCAGGTCGTCCGACTCATCGGAGAGGTTCGAAACCGCCTGGTGCGGGTCGATCAGCTCGTTCTTCAGGTTGGAGATCGCGTTGGACAACAGCCTCGGCGAGTACCGCTTGATGTCCAGGCCCATGTCGCGGCCGATCATCTGCAGCAGACGCCGCGAATCGTCGGCGTCGTAGATGGAGAAGTTGGAGTTGAGGCCCTCGATCAGCGACGCCTGGTTGCGCAGGATCCGCACGCACGACGAATGGAATGTCGACACCCACATGTAGCGGGCCCGGTCGCCGACCAGCCGCACCACGCGTTCACGCATCTCGGCGGCGGCCTTGTTGGTGAACGTGATGGCCAGGATCTGACCGACCCCGACCCCGCGGGCCGCGATCAGGTAAGCGATTCGCCGCGTCAGCACCGCCGTCTTGCCCGACCCCGCACCGGCCACGATCAGCAGCGGCGAACCCTCATGCACTACCGCCCGGCGCTGTTGCGGGTTGAGGCCCTCGAGCAGTTGGTCCGCTTCCGGGACTTGTTGGGGGGCGGTTGCGTGCACAGTCATGTCTGTCTCAACTTACCGCCGACCGGCGACGACTTTGCGCCGCCGCGGCCCTTAGTGGCACACTCTGGTTGTGCTCCATCTGCAGCCCCGATTTTTTTATGGGTACCCACCCGCGGTGCCCGTGGTCTAGCTGCTTTCGCACAGCCCCGTGGTCCGCTTCCGGATTCGGGGCTTGTTTTCTGTGTGAGGCCTGACACCGGATGAGACCAGAATCCCCACAACACGAGAACGCGGAGTTAGCCGAGATGAATACAGAGACGATCGAGGCCCCAGAGACCGACATCGAAGAGTTGCGCCAGGAGATCGACCGGCTGGACGCTGAGATCCTCGCCGCGGTAAAGCGGCGTGCCGAAGTGTCCCAGGCGATCGGCAAGGTGCGAATGGCCTCCGGGGGCACCCGGCTGGTGCACAGTCGCGAGATGAAAGTGATCGAACGCTACAGCGAACTGGGTCCCGAGGGTAAGGACCTGGCGATGCTGTTATTACGATTGGGTCGCGGCCGACTCGGTCACTAAAGGATTACTTCTGGCGCCGCATACTGTTGGATTTCGGCGTTGCTGCGGTAAATTTCCGCCGGAATGATTACGGCAGATCCAGCTGCGATTTCACAATTGCGCCGGCTGATGGTGATATCGGCGGCGACGTTGGTCGTCCTGCTCGGTGGGTTAGCCGGGAGCTCTGCAATCTCTTCCGCCTGGTCTCGGCAAGGCCTGGAGATCGAGTATCTGATCGTGCCGTCGCCGTCGATGTCACGCCAAATCAAAATCGAATTTCAAGGTGGCGGCACCCACGCCGTCTATTTGCTCGACGGCATGCTCGCTCGAGACGACTACAACGGCTGGGACATCCACACGTCGGCATTCGAGTGGTTTAGCGACTCCGGCCTGTCGGTCGTAATGCCCACCGGCGGAGAGGCCAGCTTCTACTCCAACTGGTACCGCCCGGCCGTCGGGAATTCGGGCCGGTGGACGTATAAGTGGGACACGTTTCTCACCACAGAACTGCCCGCCTGGCTGGCGGCGAACAAAGGCATCAGCCCGAGCGGCAACGCCGTGGTGGGCGCGTCGATGTCCGGGTCAGCGGCTCTGGTCCTGGCGGCCAAGCATCCGGAGAACTTCGTCTACGCGGCGTCGATGTCGGGCTTCCTCAACCTGTCCGCCGGGCAATGGCCGTCCTTGGTCAGCGCCGCGCAACTGGGCGCGGGTGGCTTCCGCTCCGACGCGATGTGGGGGCCGCCAACCGACCCGGCCTGGGCTGACAACGACCCGACGCTCAACGTCGCGAAACTGATCGCCAACAACACCCGCATCTGGGTGTACACCGGCAACGGCGGGCAATCCGACATCGCCGGTGACACCAAGCTGGATGCCAGTCTGCTGGAAAGCGCTACCCGACTCAGCAACAAGATCTTTCAGAAGCGGTACCTGACCAAGGGCGGCACCAACGGCGTGTTCAACTTCCCCGACAACGGCACCCACACCTGGTTGTACTGGGGTGCGCAACTGCAAGCCATGAAGCCCGATCTGCAGCGGGTGCTCGGCGCCGGGTAATTCGCACTAGGGTCGAACCCATGACCTCCGACATCACCGCCACCCCGGCGTGGGACGCGCTGCGCAAGCATCACGAACAGATCGGACAAACCCACCTACGCCAGTTCTTCGCCGACGA
>NZ_DATJYB010000020.1:0-4970 GCF_035499775.1 Mycobacterium sp.
TACGGAGGCCAGGACCTGGTCGACAAGTACGCCAACGATCCCACGGTGGTGGTGAACGGACCGGGACGCGCGAAAATCCTCATCACCGCCGACCGGGATTGGCGTGACTACCTCGACGTCATCGTCGACTCGATCGCCAACCTGGGCGGGATGGCATGCGTGAACACTACCGCCGTGCTCTACGAAGGCGATCCCGGACCGCTGGCGCACGCGATTGCCGAGCGGCTGGCTACGATTGAGCCGCTGCCGAGCGACGACGAGCAAGCGATCCTGCCCACTCAACCCGTCGACAAGGCAACGGCTTTGGCGAACTATCTGGCCGCCAAGGCCGCGGGAACGACTCCACTATTGGGCGCCGATCAGGTGGTCGCGGCCTTGGGTGACGGCTACGCTGCGCTGCGCCCGGCCGTGCATCTGTTGTCCGAGCCCAATCCGGACAAGCTCAATATCGAGCTGCCGTTCCCGTGCGTGTGGGTGGCGCCGTGGTCTCGCGACTCATCGTCGGGGGGCCTGGAGCCGCTGCGGCGTTCGTTGGTGATCACCGCGATAACTGGCGACGACGAGCTGATCGACGACCTGCTCGATGAGCCCACGCTGGCCAATGTGTACCGCGGCCGTCATCCGACTTACTTTGCCACGCCGGAGATCCCACACGACGGGTTCCTGGCGGACATCCTGATGCGCAACAAGGGCTTCGTCGGGGACTGAGCGTCGCCGCCATTAGCGGCGATCGCAAGCGCGGCGCAGCCGGGCGCAGCGGGTCGCCGCCATTTGGACTACCCTTTCCAGGGCCAGTCTTCGGCATCCCACTGCCGCTGGAGCTCGGGATAGAGCGACGAAAGGTCGGAGGGCAGCGATGCCTTCACCCGTCGCGTCGAATCGTCGGTCAGCACCTCTTCGTTCCCGCGCTGCACTGCATCCAGCGTCTGCGCGACGACGTCATGGGTCGAAATCTTGGCCTCGGGCACATTGGCTGCCATGTCGGTGTCAATCCAACCCGCGTGTACGGCGACGACGAGTGTTCCGGCTGCTCGCAGTTCGGTGCGAATCGCATTTGTCAAAGCCCACTGGGCGGATTTCGACGCACTGTAAGAGCCGTTGAACGGCGACGCCAGCCAGCTGGCCACCGACAACATGTTGACCAGCGCGCCACCGCCATTGTGGGCGAGCACGGGGGCGAATGCGCGGCACATCGCCAGCGTCCCAAAGTAATTGATCTCCATCTCGCTGCGCGCCGCGCCCAGGTCGGGTGCTGCCAGGAGCGGGCTCCGCAGCATCGCACCGGCGTTGTTGATCACCAGCGCCACGTCGCCACATCGCGAGGCGGCGGCGCGGACATCACCCGGGTTGGTGATGTCCAACCGGATCGGGATGATCCGGTCGTCGTCGACTTCGACGGACCCGGGGTTCCGTGCTGCCGCGTACACGGCGTCCGCGCCGCGGTCGAGGAGTCCTTGCACGAACGCCTTTCCCAGTCCGCGGTTTGCCCCTGTCACCACCGCACGCGCACCTGTGATCGCAACGCCTGCAGGCGCATTCCGTCCAGCCTCGGTCATTTTCTCGATCTCCTTTTCAGTTCATTTCGGGTGAGCCACTCGAGCAACCTCGTAGCAGGCTGCGAAGTCGGACTGGCCGCCCTCAGGCTTTGTCGTTTTCCGACTTGAGCATCCACGCCTGCTTTTCCAAGTCGGCGATAATGGCGTGCAGTAGGTCGGCGGTCGACGGATCCGCAGCGTCGACCTCGTCGTGGACATCGCGCATCGTGACCACGGTGGCGTAAATCCGGTCGGCGATGATGTCGACGATGTCGGTGGTGTTGACCAGGCCCGCTGGTGCAGCCGGAACGGACGTTGTCGCAGCGACCGTGTCGGTGCGTCCGTCAGGAACGGCGTCCAGGGCGCGCATACGTTCGGCGATCGTGTCAGCGGCTTCGCGTGCGACGTCGACAATGCTGTCGAGCTGCAGGTGCAGGTCGCGGAAGTTGGTACCAACGAGGTTCCAATGCGCTTGCTTGCCTTGCAGGTGCAACTCGACGAGGTCAACAAGTACCTTCTGCAGGTTCTGCGGCAAGCTCTCAGGTGTCTGGAAGATGCGCAGCTCGCTGACGGGACGACGGTTGGTCATGGTGGTGGTGGAAGTGGTCATCGCAGGTTTCTCTCTCGACTGGTTTACCGACTAAGGGATGTGCAATATATTGCACACCATGTGCAGTAAGACAGTCAAGGAAAGTGGCGAGTGTCACCTAAAGATCCAGATTTATGTGGTGTTTCGCGTTTGGCTCACCGCATAGTGCCACTTCACGTTGAAGTCCGTGTACATTAACCTGTACACTAGAGCACTATGACGGACACTTCAGAGTCCCGCGCCGCCGGCGGGGTACCGGGTGGCCTAGGAGGGCGGCTCCGCCAAGTGCGGACCGCGCGGGGCTTTTCCGTCCGAGAACTGGCACGTCGGGCGGGATGCTCGGCAAGTCTGGTCTCCCAGGTGGAACGCGGGGTGACCGCGCCGTCGGCCGGCGTCGTATACGCGCTGGCACACCAGCTGGGCATTTCAATCGACTCCTTGTTCGGCGGCGACGACGTCGAACCGGGGGAGCTGCCGCATCTGCCGGGGGTAGCGCCGCCGTACCGGGTGGACCCGCCATGGGGTCGCGCGACTGGCGCGGACGGGGCGGGCATCGTGCAGCGGGCCGGCGATCGCAACACGATCGAACTCTCGACGGGTGTCCGGTGGGAGCGTCTCACGCCGACCCATGACAACAGGGTCGACCTCATCGAGATCGTGTACCAACCCGGCGGTCAGTCGTCAGAGAATGGACGGGCCGTCCGTCACGACGGTCGCGAATACCTTTACGTTCTGGAAGGAGAGCTCGAAGCGGTCGTCGGATTCGAAACGTTGCAGCTGATGGAAGGCGATTCCCTGGCCTTCGACCCCGCGACGCCGCATCACTACCGCAACGCGACAAACAAGGTTGTCCGGGCGTTATCCGTCGTCGTACGCGACCCTTCAATCTAGCGTCAATTCCGCTGGGCGGCATGACTCATCAGCATCTCGGCGAGCGTGGAGATGGCCCGGCTGCGGTGTCGAGCCGGGGCAGAGGCGATAAACAATGTCCAGTTCAGGGTCGGGTGCAGGGTGATCGCGCGTAAGTCGATAAAGCGTTTGGCAGCGCTGACTGGCAGGATCGCTGCGGCCAGTCGGTGCCGGACCAGGTCGGCGGCGATCGCGAAGTCGGCGACCTCGTAGGCGCTGACCGGGTCAACCCCGGCAGCGGCGAAACCGGCGTCGACGAGTTGCCGTATCCCCCACCCGACCGGGAACTGAATGAGTTCTTGTCCGGCAAGGTCTTTCAGGTGCACGCGCGCGCGACCAGACAGCGGGTGGCCGGGGTCGCAGACGAAGACCATGGGTTCACTCGTCAGCTCACGCAGCTCGACAAGCGGCGACGGCGGCGAGGAGATCGAGACCAGGGCCAGGTCCATCTTGCCGTCGGCGATTGCGGCCAGATGCCCGGCGGAGCCGGTGAGGCTTTGGCGGAGGCGAACCGTCACCAGCGGGTTGCGGAGGCGGAACTCCTGCAGCGCCGCTGGGAGGTTAATCGTTCCCCACGACATCAGGGTGCCGAGCGTGACGGTACCCGTGAGCTGATCGCGAAAGTCGTCGACCGAGGACCGTGCCCGTTGCGCGGCGCGTATCACTTCCCGGGCATGCTCGAGGAATGCTTCGCCCGGCGCGGTGAGCGCGATTTGACGCTTGGAACGGTCGAACAGCTCGACGCCCAGTTCTCTTTCCAGCCTGCTGACCGCCGCCGACAGCGCCGACTGCACGACATGTATCCGCTCGGCCGCACGGGAGAAGTTCAGGTCGGCGGCCACGGCCACGAAATATTCCAGGTGTCGCAGCTCCATCCGGCAGATTGTATCGCGATACGCGATGCATTAGATCTGATTTATTCGTTGGACGCGATCAGTTGGTCGGGTGTTGTCTAGATGGTGTTAAGCGATGACCATCGAATTACGGAAGGACACAAGATGCGTGCGCTGCGCTTCGACCGCTTCGGCGGCCCGGCTGTGCTTGGGGTTACGGACTTGCCCGACCCAGAACCATCGCCGCAACGGGCGGTGATCCGGGTCGAAGCGGCCTCGGTGAATCCTTCCGACGTGAAAAACGTCGCCGGGCAGATGGACTGGACGGTACTGCCGCGCACGCCCGGGCGCGACTTCGCCGGTGTGGTAGTCGGCGGCCCACCCGAATGGGAGGGGGTGGCCGTCTGGGGCACCGGCGGAGACGTCGGGTTCACCCGCGACGGTTCGCATGCCCAGCTGATGTCGGTGCCGGTCGCGGCGCTCGTGCGCAAACCCGAACGACTCAGCTTCGACGAAGCATCGGCCGTCGGGGTCAACTTTGTGGTGGGTTGGTACGGAGCGGTGGAAACCGCGCAGCTGGCTGCTGGCGAAACCATGGTGATCTTCGGGGTTTCTGGCGGGGTCGGCGGTGCGGTTGCCCAGATCGCCGCGGCCCTCGGTGCCACGGTAATCGGCGTGGACCGTCGGCCACCCGGCCCAGACACCCCGGCTGCGAGTGTCATAGACCACTTCGTCGGCTTCGACCCGGCCGCCGACATCGGCGCCCAGATCAAGCACCTGACCCGCGGCACCGGAGCACAGGTGGTCTATGACGCCGTTGGCGGGGTGACTACCGCGGCCGCCCTGGCTTCGCTCGCGCACCGGGGCAGGCTGGTGGTGATCAGTGCAATTCATCCGCGAGCGGTGGAGATTGATCTCAGAGATCTGTACCACAACGAAACCCGGATATTCGGCACGGACAGCGGGAAACTCGGCGTCGTCGACTCCGCACGACGACTGGCACAGATGAGTCGCTACTTCGAATCTGGGCAGTTCAGTTCCGGCCACTGCCCGTTACCGCGAGTTATTCACTCGCCGAAGGACTTCAGGCATATCAGGCCGTCG
>NZ_DATJYB010000021.1:0-2181 GCF_035499775.1 Mycobacterium sp.
GGCGCCAAGGGCCTGATCGCCGCCATAGAACACATCTACCCAAAAGCGTTGCGCCAGAGATGTCTTATCCATCGACTCCGAAACGTGCTCGCCAAGATTCCCACCGGGATGCAAGCCGAGGTCCGCGACGGCTACTGGGCGATTTTCGACACCACCGACCTGGGCATCGAACCGGGGCCCCAGCTGGTGGAGATCGTCGACAACCGGATCGAGGCGTTCGCCGCCAAGTACTGCGACCTTTACCCGGCGGCCATGCGGATCCTGCTCACCGACAACGCAGGGCTGACGGCCTATCTGCGGTTCCCGGCCGAACACCATGGGCGCGTTCGACATTCGAATTTCATTGAACGATCCTTTGGGGAGACCAAGCGACGGACCAAAGTCATCGGCCGATTCCCCGGCGAGACCAGCGCCATCAGCCTGGTGTGGGCCGTGCTTGATCGCGCCTCGGCCGGTTGGCGCGGCCTGGCCATGACCCCGGTCGGCACCCGGCTGCTGCAAGACCTACGCCGGTCACTGCTTGACCCACCCCGTGAACTGCGGCCGCCGCCTTCCACCACAAGCGGCGACACCGACCCCGCCAATCCCATCTCAGCCACCGCGTAGCGACCTCGGGTCGCCACGCCGGTAGGTCTCCTGGCAGGAGGACGGTTGTTACCGCTGGTCGGGACGGATGGCGGTGACAAGGTCGATCGGTGGGATGTAGCCGGTGATGCTGTTGATGGTGCGGTGCAGGCGGTGGTGCACCGCGATGATGTCGCAGCGGGCCAGTCCGCCATTGGTGGCGATGAGCTGTTCGGTGGTGAACGCCAAATCGTTGATTGTGCCCAGGATGCGGCGGTCGGCGGTCTTGGCCACAGCCACATGCTGGGGATCGAGTTCGCCGAGCGTATCGACGGACAGGTGTTCGGCGCGCAGCGCGGCCTGGATCGCCGAGACGACGGGCGGGCCGATCGGGCGCAGCCCGGCGACGGTGATGTTCGGCATGAACACCGAGAACAAGGTGCCGGTGTGGGTCACCAGCAGGCATTTGAGTCGGTCGATCCAGACCAGGTAGGCGTACCAGTCCTGCTGGCTGGCGTGGCCGATGGCCGGCCCAGACACCCGCAGCAGGGTCAACACCTTGGCGGTGCATCGCAGCATCACGAGTCATGATCGTAGGCAAAGCCACCGACGATCGGCGCGCAGACCACCGTGGCTTGGCGCCGGTAGAGTGTGGCGACGTGTTGGTCGCTGATCTGGGTCACTTCCTCGAATGCCGCACGACACTTCGGGTCCCGCGCAGCGCCTCGGGCAGCATTTGGGCGACATTGTCCGGGCGGGCACCGCCGGCGCGGTTGGTGATCCGTGGGTGTCGGCATTGCCGTGTCGGCGCCGCCCAGCCCACAAGCGCTGCCCCGGGCGGACGACCATCGCCATCGTGGGGGCCAAGGCCTCAGCGCCGATCCGATGGTGGTGCAGCGTCTGCGACGACGAGGGGGTGATCAGCAACTGGGCAGACTCCCCGTACGACCTGCGTCCCCGCCGGCTCAGCCTTGCCGGCGACGTCGACGCGGTCATCGTCAGCGACAAGACCGCCGCCGCGTTACGCGAGCTGGTGTTGCTCGACCCCGACTGTGAGCGACTGGTGTGTGGCATGCGCGCCCACCCCGACGGCGCAGCCTTGTTGACCAGTGCAGACGACCTGGAGGAGCTGATCGGATTCGTGGCCGCCGAAGCCAACCACGAACCCAACCGGCGCCGCCAAGACCACCTCGACGCCGCGTTTAACGCACTGACCGAAGCCGCCCAAACCCTTTACAGCTGAACAACTCTCGGCCTTACAGTAGTGTCGGCCCTGAGCCCACCAAAAGCGATCCGGAGCTGGACACGCGTCTGGTTACCCATGACACCATCAGGGGGTCAGCTGCAGGCTGACGTGACTGCCACCCGAGTTCCCCTGCCCGTATGCTGACGACGAAGCCCCGAACCGGCCCGTGCTTTTTACACCAAGTTTCGGACGCGACCTAAGCCCACCAATCAACTTGACAGTGCCAATCACCAGGCCGAATTCGCTGTCGCCGCAGCGTCACCCGCCGCTGACCTGGCGACCGTCGACGGTGCTACCGCGCCTGCGTTGATGTGTTCGACGCCGCGACGGATTCGGCCATCCGCGACCGACTCGCGTTGCAGGCTCGATGA
>NZ_DATJYB010000022.1:0-2035 GCF_035499775.1 Mycobacterium sp.
CCTGGTCCAGCCTGCCGAACCTCGCCGAACCCCGGCATGGGCTGGCCCTCGTAGCGATCGCCAGCACCCTGTACGCCATCGACGGCGCCTCCCAGACGGGGCACAACGCATCCACCCCCACCCTGCAAACCCTCAGCGTGCCCACAGGGCCCGCTCAGCCTGCCGGGAGCTGGCAGTTGGGCACTGCTTCGCAGTACGCGACCCAGCAGGTGGGTGCGGCGGTGGATAAGAGCGGCCGGATCTGGGTGGCCGGCGGTCTGACCGACGCGCAAGATGCCACGGCGAAGACGGAGTACTACGACCCGACGGTCAACGTGTGGACCCCGGGTCCGAACCTGCCGGTCCCGTTGCATCACGCGATGATGGTGTCGTACCAGAACACGGTGTGGGTGATCGGTGGGTTCGAGCCGCGGGGCAGCGAGATCATCGGGGCCGCCTCCGCCCGGGTGTTCCGCCTGAACCAGAACCAGACCGCCTGGGTTGAGGCGGCTTCACTGCACCATGCGCGGGGCGCCGGCGCGGCGGCCGTGGTGGGGGACAAGATCGTCGTGGCCGGCGGGCGGACCGCCGGCACGCCCCCGACCGAGGTCATCCCGACCGAGATTTTCGACGGCACCAGCTGGCGCGACGCGGCCGGCATCCCGGTTCCGGGGGATCACCTGGCGGCCGCCTCAGACGGCACGTACCTGTACACCGTCGGCGGGCGCAGGCTCGAGGCCGCCTCCAACACCGCGGCGGTGCAGCGGTTCGACCCGGCCACTAACCAGTGGGTCCAGCTGAAGGCCGCACCGGGCAAGGTCAGCGACGCCGGCGCGGCGTTCATCGGCGGGCGGCTGATCGTCGCCGGCGGCGAGAGCACCGGCACCGTGTTCAGCACCGTCTGGGCCTATGACCCGGTCACCTCGACCTGGTCCAGCCTGCCGAACCTCGCCGAACCCCGGCATGGGCTGGCCCTCGTAGCGATCGCCAGCACCCTGTACGCCATCGACGGCGCCTCCCAGACGGGGCACAACGCATCCACCCCCACCCTGCAAACCCTCACCTTCCAGAAGTAAGGAGATATCCCGTCCGTAGTAGCTGAGCAATTCCAGATCTTCAGAGCCGGGGTCGCAGTGCTGATCACTTCCTCGCAAACGACACCGCCGGCGCAGGCCAGGGAAGTTCCTTTCGCCACCGCCGAGCTTGAGCTCGGCGGCATGCACTGCGGCGCATGCGCTGCGCGGATCGAGCACGCGCTCGGCCGCGTGCCGGGCGTGGCCAGTGCTTCGGTCAACCTGGCCACCGCCCGGGCGTTCGTCTCCTACAACGGTTCAGCGATCAGCACCGGCGAGCTCTGCCAGACCGTCGCCGACGTCGGCTACAGCGCCAAGGCGGTCGATGCCGCCGCCGGATCCGCGCGCCGTCAGCACAGCGACCGGTGGGTGCTGCGTGCGATCATCTCCTGGCCCCTGGCGATCGCCGCGTTGCTGGTGTCGCTCCTCCTGCCCCAGACCGCGGGTATGGCATGGATCGTCCTCGTCCTGGCCGTCATCGTCGAGTTCGCCGGCGGCTGGCCGTTCCTCCGCAACGCCGCTCGCCTGCTCCGTCATGGCGCAGTGAGCATGGACACCCTGATCGCAATCGGCACGCTCGCCGCGGTCGCCGTGCAGGCCGTGGAAGTCATTGCCGTTGGGGGCCGCCATACCCACGTCGGCAGCGGCGGCGGCGCGTTCGCGGGACGACTGCACTACGCCATGGCGCCACTCATTATCGCCGTCTTGGTCAGCGGACGCGCCGCCGAGGCCGCCGCACGCCGCCGCGCCGTAGACGCCATGCACTCGTTGCTTTCGCTGCGCCCGCCCGTAGCCCGGGTGGTCGCCGATCCTGACCGCGAGCGCGGCGATCTCGTCGCGCCCGAGAGCGTGCCGGTGGGGGCGCTGGTGCGGGTGCGGCCAAATGAGGCGATTCCGCTCGACGGGACCGTCGTGAGCGGGTGGTCAGCAGTCGACGAATCTATGCTTACCGGCGAGCCTTTGCCCGTTGACCGCGGCCCCGG
>NZ_DATJYB010000023.1:0-7699 GCF_035499775.1 Mycobacterium sp.
CCGCGGGCCCCCCACCGGGACCGCCGCCCTGCGGTCCGGCCGCCGGTCCACCACCGGGGCCACCGCCATGGGGTCCACCCGCGGGCCCCCCACCGGGACCGCCGCCCTGCGGTCCGGCCGCCGGTCCACCACCGGGCCCACCGCCATGGGGTCCACCCGCGGGCCCACCACCGGGACCGCCGCCCTGCGGTCCGGCCGCCGGTCCACCACCGGGCCCACCGCCGTGCGGTCCAGCCGCGGGCCCACCACCGGGCCCACCAGCATGGGGACCGGCCGGCGGACCGCCGCCACCGGGACCACCGCCATGTGGTGCCGGCCCTGGCCCGGGTCCGCCGCCCCCACCGTGTCCACCCGGTCCCCCCGGCGCAGCGTTCGCGACACCCAAACCCAAGCCGACGACTGGAACGCCGAGAGAGTAATTGGCAACACCACTAATCGCTGCAGCGATCGCCACGCCTGCGGCCAGCTGCTTGATATTCATTTTCGTGCCACCCCGTCGGGAACCTAACGTTCGTAGCGACCCCTCGACGAAGTTCAATTTTACGCCGCGGAGCTTAGGTTGAATCTGTGCGTAACTTATGAGCGCACTTCGCCCGACGGTTCTCTCGGAGCCCGCAGGGCCATGGCAACTTATTGTTGACCAACCGGGTAGTCCGGGCACAGACGCGCAGCGGAGGTCGGATGGCGCCAGCAATGTCCTGCGATTTCGCCCGTGCTGCTCCGCCAGCGCCGTGACAGACGACGACCGCCGCCGTTGGGACGACCGTTACGCGAACCAGGCACAGCCAGCCGTCAATGCGGTTGGGCCACCGGCCATTTTCGCGCCTTATGCAGAGGCTTTCCCGAGCTCCGGCCTAGCCCTTGATCTGGCCTGCGGCCAGGGCCTCGGCACGGTCTGGCTGGCCCGGCGCGGCCTGAATGTATTGGGCCTGGACATTTCCCCGGTGGCCATCGGTCATGCTCGAGATCTGGCCCGGCGCAACGGCTTTGGCGACAGCTGCCACTTCGAGGTGATCGATCTCGACGACGGTTTGCCGGACGGGCCGCCCGTCGACGCCATTCTCTGCCACAAGTTCCGGGACCGTCGGCTGGACCGGGCGATCATCGAGCGCCTGGCGCCGGGCGGGCTACTGGCGATCGCCGTGCTCAGCGAAGTGGGAGCTGCCCCAGGGCCATTCCGCGCCGCGCCCGGCGAGTTGGCCACCGCGTTCGGCGAACTCGATCTGATTGCCGCCGGCGAAGGCGACGGCACCGCATGGATTTTGGCGCGCGCCTAACGGTCAGCCGTCCTCAACCGTGACCGACAGCCGCGGCTTCGCCCCGTGGCCAGGGCGCGCGACCCGGTCCCACGTCGCGTCCACCAACGGCTGCAGCAGCAATTCCCCCATCTGTCGCACCATCACCGCGACGACCTGGGTCGATTCGCGACGCCGGGTGGAAGCAAGTTTGGCGTCGCGCAGCGCGGTCACCTCGCGCTGAGTCAGCTCAACGAGGACATCCAGCAGATGCGTTCGATCGTCCGATGCGTCCAGTACCGAGCGCCGGACGTAGTTGACCACCGCCGGGTTGTCGCGAAGCATGCGCCGCACCGCCTCGTCGCGGGCGGCCGACAGCTTCCCACGCCCGCCCTGATCAGGGACCTCGGCGATGGCCTGCGCGAAGTAGTCGACGACGAGCTGATCGACCGCGTCGCGCAGCCCGGTTTTGGTCTTGAAGTGATGCTGGACCAGGCCGAGGGTTACCCCGGCCTCGGTTGCGACGGCACGCAAGGACACTCGGTCTTCACCGAACTTCGCGTACAGGTCCAATGCCGCATTGCGAATCCGGGCTTTGGCGGTCAGGTCGTCGTTCGCCGCCCGCGGATTGGCCATGCCCTACTCCTTCGCTACTGAGCAAGTCAGTTGACTAGTAAACGGTACATTTGTATCGTCCATCGGCAAGGGGTTCAAATCATCACAGTGAGGTGACCGTGTCCGCGCTATTTCCCGCTTATCGGGCCAGCTGGGAGACAGACCAGCACCGCGAACTGCGCAAGCACACCGCCGAGTTCCTGCGCAAGGAGTCCACGCCGAACCAGGAGCGATGGGCCAGCCAGCACCACGTCGATCGAGAGTTCTGGAACAAGCTGGGCGACGCCGGATTGCTTGGACTGGACCTGCCCGAACATTACGGCGGCGCAGGGGGCGACTTCGGTTATTCGGCCGTTGTCGCAGAAGAATTATCTCTGGCGCACGACACCGCCTCCGGCTGGGCAGTGCACTCACCGATCGTCGCCCATTACATCAACCGCTATGCCTCCGAAGACCAGAAGCAACGGTGGCTGCCACGAATCATCAGCGGCGACGCCGTGCTGGCGATCGCGATGACCGAGCCGGGCACCGGCTCTGACCTGCAGGCGGTACGCACCACCGCCGTCCGCGACGGTTCGCACTACGTGATCAACGGGTCAAAAACATTCATTTCCAATGGAACTCACTGCGACCTATTGGTCATCGTCGTCAAAACGGATGCCGCGCAGGGCGCGGCGGGAGTCTCGTTGATCGTCGCCGAGACCGACGAGAACCTGCAGGGCTTCGAACGCGGGCGGGTGCTGGAGAAGGTCGGTCAGCATGGTCAGGACACTCGCGAATTGTTCTTCTCCGACATGCGGGTACCGGCAGCGAACCTACTCGGAGACCGCGAAGGGCTAGGCTTCTACCAGCTGATGGACCAGCTGGCACGCGAACGGCTCATCATCGCCGCGGGTTGCGCCGGCATGGCCGAAGCCGCAGTGCTGGAAGCGATCCGCTACACCAAGCAGCGCGAGGCGTTCGGCCGGCCGCTGATCGAGTTTCAGCACAACAGGTTTCAGCTCGCTGAGCTCAAAGCCGAGACGCTGTCGGTCAAGACCACCGTCGACTACTGCATCCAGGAGTACATCGACGGCAACAACGATGCGGCGACCGCGTCGATGGCCAAGCTGGTCGCCGCGGATAAAGCGGTTGCCATCGTCGACCGGTGCGTGCAGTTCTTCGGCGGCTACGGGTACATGATGGAATACCCCATCGCACGCGCCTACGCGGCCGCGCGGGTCAACAAGATCTACGGTGGCACAAGCGAAATCATGAAGGAAATCATCAGCCGGTCGCTATAAGCCGACCTGCCGCTGTCCGGTATTGTCACCGGCATGGAGCGGCGTGTGCTCGAAGCAGTCATCTACGAACGCGAACCGCCGATAGCGCGGATCATCCTGAACCGAGTTGACAAGGCCAACACCAAGGATTCGGTCCTGGTCACCGAAGTCGACGACTGCCTGCACGAGGCCGACCGCGACAAGGAGATCAAGGTCGTCATCCTCAAGGCCAATGGCAAAGGCTTCTGCGGCGGGCACGTGGCCCGATGGGGCCCGGACGAGAACCCTTACCCGGACTTCGGAAATACCTTCGAGGATCTGTACAAGGGCACTGCAGACCTGTTCTTGTGGCCGACGCTGTATCTGTGGGAATTCCCGAAGCCGACGATCTCGCAGATTCACGGCTATTGCATGGGCGGCGGGATCTACCTGGGTCTGCTGACCGACTTCTGCGTCGCATCCGAGGACGCGTATTTCCAGATGCCACTTGCCCAGAGCCTCGGCGAGCCCGGTGGCCACACCATGATCGAGCCGTGGCTGCTGATGAACTGGCACCGGACCATGGACTGGCTGCTGTTGGCGCCGACGCTGTCCGCGCAGCAAGCACTGGACTGGGGCCTGCTCAACAAGGTGGTGCCGCGCGAAGACCTCGAAGACACCGTCGAGGAGATGGCGCGCAAGATCGCCCAAATCCCGTTGACCACGCTGATGGCGGTGAAGAACAACGTGAAGCGGGCCTGGGAATTGATGGGCATGCGAGTGCACCTGCAGGTCAGTCACATCCTGACCAATATGGTCGGCGCGGCATCCGATGTGCAGGCGCGACGAGCCGAGCTCATCCAGTCCGGGAAGAAGCCACGCGAATTCATTGAGGGCGAGCAGACCGACGGCCCCGCCCCAGCGTGAAGCCAGCTTCACGTTCGAGCCCCAACGTGAAGCTGGCTTCACGCTCGGCAAAGGCCTAGCGGCCGGCGGCGTGACGGGCGGCGACGTAGCCGAACACCATCGTGTACGCGATGCTGCCGCCGGCGCCCAGATAATTGCGGCCCATCACCGTCGCCGTGATATTGCCTGTCGCATAAAGCCCGTCGATCACCCGGTCGTTCTCGTCGAGCACTTGGGCGTGTTCGTTGGCGATCAGTCCTCCGCACGTCCCCACGTCGGCGGGCAGAACCCTGGTGGCGTAGTACGGGGCCTGTTCGAGCGGACCGAGCGCGGCGTTCGGACGGTACCCGGGATCACCGAGGCAGTCGTTGTACGCCGACTGGCCCCGCCCGAAGTCGGGATCCAGGCCCTTGGCGGCAAAACCGTTGAAGCGCTGCACCGTCTGCGACAGAGCGTCGGGCGGGACACCCATCTTTTGTGCGAGGTCGCCGATGGTGCTACCGCGCAGGACCGCGCCGCGCTCGATCAGTTCTTCGGGAAGGCGCCGCTTCTTGAACGGGTTCGCGCCAGAGACGTATCTGCCGATATAGCCCTCGTCGAAGACCATCCAGCACGGCACCGCCTTGTGGGCATACATCGCCTTGCCCACCTCGACGTACGAGTTCGATTCGTTGCAGAACCGCCGGCCGGTCCCGTCGACGTAGATCGCCCCGGGCCGCTGCCGGCCACTGCCGAGCGCCCGCGCGGCATCACCGCCGTCGGCGATGAAAACCGAAGGCAGCCACCAGGCTTCGTCCATCAAGTCGGTTTGCGCGCCCAGCCGCATCGCGGTCTGCAGCACCTCGCCGGTGTCACCGGCGTTGGCAATCGACCACTTGGCCTCGTTGGGCTGGTCGCCGCTGTATTGGCGGCGCATGTCCGCGTTGCGGCTGAAGCCGCCCGCCGCGAGCAGGACGCCCTTGCGCGCCTCGATGTTCAGCGCGGTGCCGTGACGAGTGACGCGCGCGCCGACGACGCGGCCGTCCTCGACGATGAGGTCCTCCATTGCGGCCTCGGTCCAGATGGGCGGTTCGCCGCGTAGGTCGATGAGCGCCTTGAGCAGCTGACCGATGAGTGAGGCGCCGTTGGTGAGCATCTCACGACGGCGCAGCCGGGCCGCCCTAGTGCGCGCGAACACCCGGGTGGCCACCGCGAAGGCCCGCGGTGACCGATTGAAATACTGCACGGAGCGCAGTTCGTTCGTCATGAGGACGAACCCGCCGTAGCTCTTGCTCATCGACGGCTGGACCTTGTCGCTCCAATCTCCCAGCGCTGCCGAGTCGTACGGGACACCCTCGATCGCGCGACCAGCTTCGTTGCCGCCCTTGTGATTAGGGTAGTAATCGCTCCAGCCCGGACACCGGACGAACCGAACGCCCTTGTGCGTCAGGAAGTTGATCATCTCGTAGCCCGCGCTCAGGAACATCTCGCGGCGGGCCGGCGACGAAGCAGGGCCGATGTCGCCGACGACGTCGTCGAAGTAGGCCAGGCCGTCCTCGTGCGAGTCAGGGATGCCATCGGCGCGCATCAGCGGGTTGTTGGGCAGCCACACCATGCCACCGGAGAGTCCGGTGGAACCACCCACCAGGGACTGCTTTTCGATTACCAGCGGCTCGATCCCGGAGTCGAGCGCGGCCAGTGCCGCCGCCATCCCGCCGCCGCCGCTGCCGGCGATCAGCAGGTCGACCGAGCGGTCCCAGTTCGTCGTCATTGTGCCCCCACACTTGTGTTGAACCCCAAATCGGCGATCGGTACGTCAATGGTGGTGTTGGTCTTCTGGATTGCCGGCAGCAGGGTCTCGTACGGCAGGCCGGCGAGGAACCCGTCGATGACGCGTTCGAAGTTCGAAATCAGCCCTTCGATCTTGCTGGACAATCTCATGTACTCGAAGCCCTTGGAGTGCAAGCCTTTCTGCTGCTTGGGCAGATTGGAGAAGTCCTGGGCGGGGATCGGCGGCCAGCGTGGGTCATCCGGTGCCATCGGTTCCGGTGGTGTCGGCTTGCCGGTGATCTGGTCCGGTGGGATGCGGGTGAGCGACCAGATCTCGAACAGCGTCTCCTCGGGACCGAGCGGGCGGATCCGGTACGACGAGGCGCTGCTGTACTGCGGCAGCAGAAAGTAGTGTGGGAAGGCGAAATTGATCGCCTCGGTGATGCCGCGCCGCTGCAATTCGTTGAGGTCGGGCATGTCGCAGCCACGGGCGCGATGCCAGTGCACGATGGCGTCGTTGAGGGTGCTGCGCCACAGGGCCATCGCCGCCGCCGGATCGGCCGGCAGCTCCATGTCCTGCAGACCTTCGGCGATGCGGACGTCGTTCTCATGCGTCATGCCGGCCATGCCTTCGCCGAGGGTGCGCATGAAGTACAGGTTGGTCTGGGCCAGCCCCGGTGGTTTCGAGCTGCTGGGCTGCTTTGGCATGCTCGTCGGCAGCAGTTGCGGGTGGGTCTGCGGGACGTGATAGCCCTCCATGAACGCCGCGGTCGCCAGCTTCCAGTTCACCGGAAGCCGACACGACTGCCACCACTCGACGCGCATCGACTCCACGTGCCAGGCGTCATAGATCGTTGCGAACGGCTCGAAGCAGTCCCGCAATCCAGGGGCATCGTCGTCGAGGTTGATCCACGCGCAGCCGCCCCAGAGCTCACATCGCACCGGGACCAGACGAAGATCCTCGGGGCGCAAGTTGTGCTCGTCGAACTCCTCGGGCCGCAGTACGAAGGTGTTGCGCCCGTCGATGCCCCAGCACCAGCCATGGAAGGGGCACACGAAGGTACGCCGATTCCCGTTGCCTTCCACCAGCTTTACCCCGCGGTGGCGGCAGGCATTGTGATAGGCGCGCACCGTCTCGGCGTCGACGCGCACCACGACGATCGACTCGTCGAGGATCTCGTACTCGACGAAGTCGCCGGGCTTGGGTATCTCTTCGAGCCGGCACGCCATCTGCCACACCCGCGGCCAGAACATCTCGTTCTCCAGCGCGTAGAACTCCGGGTCGTAGTAGCGCTGCTTGGGGATGCGATCGGGCGTCTGTACGGCCCACGGCACCGGAAGCGGCGTCCAGTTCACGTCGGTCAAGCTGATCACCTCCAGCCTGGAATTTGATAGAAAACCCTCGAGAAACAAGAACTATATGCCCGTCCGCCGGTTGTGAGACGCTGGTCGGCATGCCCGTTTCGGAGCGCCCTTCGCCGCTTGAACGGGATATCTTGCGGGTGGTGGAGCAGTGGGCACGGCCGACGGGCAGCATCGAGGACTGGTCGTGGCCGCACGGTGCGTCCGCCGTATACAAGGTAGGCACCGACCGTGGGGACGTGGTGGTCAAGCGAGTGCATCGCGCTTCCTCGTTTGCTCGTGAAGTGCACGCCCCGGGCTCCACCGCCACCGCCGCCGGACGCGACCGTGACCCGCTGGTGCACCGTCACGCCGGTCGGGTCGTGGCTCGCCTGCACGCCGCCGAGGAACCTGACGCCACGACGGGCTACGGCGAGACGCTGCTGGCAGATTTCGATACCTGGTCGGCGCGCGCACAGCAGCTGGTAGCGCCGCAGGACCTGGACGCGGCTCGCAAGATCGCCTCGGCAGCTTGTCATCTCGGCACGGTCGAGCTGGTGCCGGCGCATTGTGACAACACGCCGCGCAACTGGATGGTCGACGACGGGAACG